>JBGPWJ010000125.1:0-7602 GCA_041492115.1 Gammaproteobacteria bacterium | reverse complement strand
CCCATTGGCAAGCTGCGCGGCCAATTGCATCACTATGGCCCGCAACGCATTCCCGTGGTGGTGACCTATCACCCCGCCTATCTGCTGCGTTCGCCCAGCGAGAAGCGCAAGGCCTGGGACGACCTGCGGTTTGCCTGCAAGATCCTGCGCGAAGCACAATAAGCTCTGTATCCCGGCGCCGTTGCCGGTGACAGAACGGCAGCCCGCGGGCGTCGATCGTCAGGCTATAGGCTATAAAGAGAGGATTGTCCTTGCCGCTAAGATTACAACCGTGCCCTGCCTGGGGAGGCAGCCGCGTGACATGACCAGCAAACTATGAGTGCCATACCGAAAACCACCGCACCTCAGCTGCGCCCGATGCGCGAGTCCGATCTCGCGGCCGTGATGCGGATCGAGATGCGCGCCTACGACTACCCGTGGACCTACGGGATCTTCCAGGATTGCCTGCGCTACGGGTACTGCTGCTGGGTGTTCGAGCGCGACGACTGCGTCGACGGCTATGGCATCATGTCGATCGCCGCGGGCGAGGCGCATATCCTCAATCTCTGTGTACGTCCCGAAGTGCGGCGCCACGGTCTGGGCCGCAAGATCCTCAACTTCCTCGTTGACCTGGCGCGCCGCCACGACGCTGATACCGTGCTGCTGGAAGTGCGTCCTTCCAATCGCGCGGCCGTCAGTCTCTATCACGAGCTGGGCTTCAACGAAGTCGGCACGCGCCGCAATTACTATCCTGCCGAGAGTGGCCGCGAGGACGCGATGATTCTGGCCAAGACGCTGCTGCGCGATTGAGCGTGTCGCTGGGTCATTGTGCGCAGCCGTTCGTGTAGTGCACCGTAATTTCCAACTCCCGCAGGCGCGCGTTCACGCTTGCGCCGGCGTGTGGCGGAGATTCAGGTGCTGTACTCCACGTCGCTTAGGAAATGCGAGATGCGAGGATTGAATTCGCGGAACATCACACCCATGCCGTTGTCGGTGGTGCGGACCACCTTGGCGCGGATGTAGTGCAGTTTGTTGTCGCCATTCTGCAGGATGAAGTCGAGATAGACCGGGTCGTCGATCGGCAGTGTCTGACTGTCGATCTCGATGAACATGCCTTCCAGACTGATGTCGCGCGTTTTGCATTTAATGGCGCCGGCGGTGTCGTGGTGCAGCACGACATCGAGTTGAATCGACTTGCGCAGACTCCAACGCTTCTCCATTACCTGCTCCTCAATGGGACCGGGAAAACAACATGCGCTCGTAGGGGAGCGGGCTTAATAAGGGAATGAGGAGTTTGACGCGAGTCTGCGGTGCAAATCGGGTGGTCTGGGAAACCACACACCGCACGCGGGATGTATGTCAGTGTGCACGCAACAGGGCGTCGGTCACGTACAGCGCAGTCGTAGTATTGCCGTTCACGCATGGCTTCGGTTCTTCGATTCTTGTTATCGCCCCATGGCCTTCCTGCCATATAGCCTTGACAGTCCCGACGGGTCTCACCGTGCCCGGGTACCAGGGGTTATATTAGCTCAGCGCTCGCCGGGTTTCCAGCCTCATGGCTGTTGTTCTGTCTCGCGCGATTCACGACACAAGTGTATGATTTGACCCGGCCTGGCTCATCGCGCCGGCGATGCTGGGAAACCCTGCCCAATCAAATACAGGGGCGCCTGCATTCAATGCCGTGCGGGCGCCGGAGCACACAGATGACTGACTTCACCGCCGATCTCGATCTCTCCAGCGGCGTTTCCGCCTTCGAATCCAAACATTTCGCCATGGCCCAGCGCCTGTTGTCGCCATTGGCCGGGCAGGGCCACCCGGAGGCCTTGTTCCGCATGGCCATCATGGCACAGAACGGTCTGGGCATGGTACGCAATGAGGCGCATGCCTATCAATGGATGCGGGCCGCCGCCGAACAGGGGCATAGCTTGGCCCAGCATGGCCTAGGCTTCATGTATATGCAGGGAGAGTGTGTGGCGCAGGACGGTGCCGAGGCGGTGAAGTGGTTCACTCTGGCCGCCGCGCAGGGACTGGCCGGTTCGCAGACTACGCTGGGCATGATGTACGAGCAGGGTATAGGTGTGGAGAAAAACCCCGAAGAGGCGCAGCGCTGGTACAAACTGGCGGGGTTCTGAGCGGTGCGTTCTGTGCGCTTGACCTCTAGACTGATCGGCTCATCGGGTGACCCCAGCAGCCGGTTATTCAAAGAATGTTTTCTGATGCCGCTAGTCTGGTAAGTGCCATGGGGGCTCAGGGTGAAGTGGTACGGTGGCGGCGACCGTAAGGCAGACGTAAACTGGATCGTGAACATGAACAGGTGTGTAAGGATGAGTGTCATGCGAACAGCAGGTTCGGCAAGTTTGGTACTGTTGCTGGTACTGGCGGCGGGCTGCGCTAATACGCCGCCCTATGAAGAACCAAGCGATCCGCTGGAACCGGTTAACCGGGTGGTGTACCGCTTCAATGACGTCGTTGATCGCGCCGTGTTCAAGCCGGTTGCCAAGGCCTATGACAAGATCACGCCGACGCCGATCCAGACCGGCGTGGGCAATTTCTTCAGCAACCTCGGAGAGCCGGTCGTCATCGTCAATGACGTGTTGCAGGGCAAGCTGCCCCAGGGCGCATCGGATACCGCGCGCCTGGTGTTCAACAGCACCTTCGGTGTGCTCGGTCTGATCGACGTCGCTACGCCCATGGGGCACCCGAAGCATAACGAGGACTTCGGTCAGACCTTTGCCGTGTGGGGTGCGGGCGAGGGCTGGTATCTGGTGCTGCCGATTCTTGGTCCGAGCACGGTGCGCGATGCCGTAGGTTTGCCACCCGCGGTTGCACTCGACCCGGTGGCGCAACATGACGAGGTGCGCGAGCGCAATGGTTTCTACGCCGTGCGCATCATTGATGCCCGCGCGCGTCTGCTGAGTGCCAGCCGGATCCGCGAAGCTGCGGCATTGGATGACTATATTTTCACCCGTGACGCCTACCGTCAGCGCCGCTGGAATCTTATCTATGACGGTAACCCACCACGGATGCCTGTCAATGGCGACAGTGAGGACGAGTCGCCGTACGCAAAACCCTAGGGAATGATGGCCGCCGCACTTGCATGCGGCGGTGTGAGAGTGGCACTCCTCGATCTGAGAGTTTCTGCCCCATTACCGCTTGCCACGGCGCCGTGGCTTGAAGTCGGTCATATCATCGACAATCCCTGCGCACGGTACAGCGTCCAGTGCGCCGAATTTATCCAGCGCCTGTTCAACCAGGGCGTTGATGTCGGTCACGCTGTCGGCATCGCTGCGGGCGGTATCGAGCAGACGCTGCACGCCGAGTAGACCGCCGAACTGGATCTTTACCAGCACGCTGTGCGGCATGCTGAGCAGATCATCTTCGACACCGAAGGCGGGCAGGGCGGCGTCTTTGAGGCATTGCATCAGGGTCGCGCAGCGTTGCGAAGCGTCCTCTGAACGGCAGGCGATTTCAGCGCCGCCGCGCCGCACCACCGGCTCGGCCTGTGCGCAGGCGAACTGCCCGCCGATCAGGGTCTGACTGAAAGCGCATTTATTTTCCATGCTGGATTCCGTGGGTTGTTGTGGTTGGCGGAATTGTTTTTAGTACTGTTCCGGCCGCTCAGTCATCCAGACGGAGAAACTCGGTAGGCTCCGCCGGGCTGGTGGTGATCTTGCCGCGCAGATCGTTGAGCGCCGCCTGCAGGCCTTCTTCGATGACCGGATGATAGAACGGCAGGCGCAGCACATCGAACACGGTCAGGCCGAGTTGGATGCACCAGGCGAGCAGGTGAGCCAAGTGCTCGCCGCGCGGTCCGATCAGTGCCGCGCCGCGCAGTAGACCGCTGTCTTTGTCGGCATAGACACGCAACACACCCTTGTTTTTCCCCATGATCAGCGCGCGTCCCAGCGCGCCGAAGCGCATCTCGCCGATGGCGGTCTGTTGCGGATCGAGCTCTGTCAATGCGGCACCGATGCTGGCGATGTTGGGATCGCAGAAGGTGATGGCCAGCGGTGTCTTGCGCTGGAAGGCCACCGGCTGGTCCTGCACGGCGTTGTAGCCGGCGATGCGGCCTTCATCGCCGGCCTCGTGCAGTATGGCGCGGTTGGCGTTCACGTCGCCGGCGATGAAGACCGGCAGATCGCCGATTTGCATGGTGTGCGGGTCGTACAGCGGAACGCCGCGGGTATCGAGTGGCGCGCCGAGGTTTTCCAATCCAAGATTCTCCAGGTTAGGCACGCGACCCAGGCTGGCGAGAACCTTGTCCACCAGCACACTGTGTTCGCCGCAGGTCACGCACAGCTTAGCGCCTTCTTCACGGACTTCAGCCGCCTGCCCGAGCCAGAGCGGGAACTCCTTGCCGAGGATATCGATGGCAGTCTGATTGACCACCGGGTCCTGCAGGCCTCCGATGATCTTGAGCTTGTCGATGCCGGTGACGGCGACGCCCAGACGGTGCAGAGCCTGTCCCAGTTCCAGGCCGATCACACCCAGTCCCACCACGGCCAGTGATGCCGGCAGATCTTCGAGTTCGAACAAGGTGTCGGTGGTGATGATGCGCGCGCCGAATGCGGCCCAGGCCGCCGGGATGAAGGGTCGTGAACCGGTGGCGATGATGACTTTGCGGGCGCGGATGATCCGGCCGTCGACGTCCAACACATTGGGCGCGACGAAGCGCGCATAGCCTTCGATGAATTCATCGCCGAGATTATCGGTGCTGCTGGCGAGCACCTTGTCGACGAAGATATCGCGCAGATTGCGCACATGCTCCAGCGCGTGTTCGATGCGCATATGCAGGTTGTCATGCCCGCCGATGCCGTGGCGCTCGAACAGCTGGCGGCGTTCGAAATCCTCGGCAACCTGGATCAGTGCCTTGGAGGGCATGCAGCCGACACGCGCGCAGGTGGTGCCGAGCTCGCCGCCGTTGATGATGACGAAATTGTCAGTGCCCCGACGCACCTTGGAAAGGGCGAACAGGCCGGCGGAACCGGTGCCGATGATGGCGACATCTACGTTGCGTTCAGTCACGGAGCAACCTTGCTGTGAGTGTGATGGGTGTTGTCAGTCGCCGCGCCAGTTACGATACAGGCCGAGGACGCCGAGCCCGATGAAGCAGAACAGCACCCATACCGGCATGCTCAAACCGAACAGGCGCCAGCTCACCACCGCGCACTCACCGGAACCGGTGAAGACCATCTTCAGCGTATTGCTGAGCGGGAACACCCGCAGCATGTAATCCAGATCCGGTCCGCATTCCGGCACCTGATCGGCCGGCAGGCTCTGGATCCAGATATGTCTCCCGGCCACCGCTGCACCGCCGAGTGCGGCGAGCGCCACCAGAGCGCCATAGACGCGGCTGCCGATTCGGCCCGGATTATGCCAACCAGCAATGAGGAACAGCAGACCGACGGCGATCACGCCGACGCGCTGGAAGATGCACAGCGGGCAGGGATCGAGGCCGTCGTGGAATTGTGAGTAATAGGCGTAGCCCAGCAGCGCCGCACACACGGCGAAGCCGCCGAGATTGAACCAGCGGCGGGGCAGGTTGAGTAATGCGAGCATCGGAATTCCTTGCGGTTTTGTGTCGTCAGGGGCGGCTGCCGGTGGGACGCTGGCACGCTGCCGCCCGCCTGCGGTATGCTACCAGTCAACCGCCCTGTACTTCCACCTGCGTGAGGATTAAGGCGTGGCCGAATCATCATCATCCGATCTGGTGATCAGCACAGCACTGCATCCCTTGGCGCCGTTGCGTCACCGCGTTCCGGTGGAAGACGCTGACGGCCGGCGCTTGGGTGACTTCATGATGATCATCCCAGGTCTGCGCAGTAAACCCAAGCACATCATCCAGAAAACCATCAGCGAGATCCAACTGGTGCTGACGCGCTTCAACGACATGGTGGTGTTCGTGGAGCTGAATCTGAAACTCAATCTGCTGTGGATCTCGCATCGGCACCGCTTTGGAATCGGCCCCGAGATTGCCAGCGCGGTACGCGAACGTGTGCCGGAAGCGTTGCTGGTGGGTTGGGGTGCGGGGATGTGATGCAGTCGGCTACTTTCTGCGTCCCTACACTGGTCAGAGATGGGATTGCGGCGGCAGCTGTGCAGGTGGCGTGTCGGAAGGCTTGATGTAGTCTTCCGCTCGTCGTCCCCTGAACAGCCGTGCGAGAAAACCGCCGACGCGCTTGATGGCCCGCCACAGTTTCGGCAGCAGCCAGATCATCATCATAATGAACAGCGCCAGCAGCGCGATGAACAGCGCGGGATGATGCAGTGCGACCCACAATCCCCCGATTACCATCACGTCTTCCGCAATCGACGCCGTCCAGTTGCTGAACGGTTCCGGCGACGTATTGATCAGGACACGAGTGCCGGCCTTCAGGGTGTGTGTACCCGCGGCCAGCGTGCCGCCGAGGATTGCCGCGGCGAGTTGTACCGCCTGATTCACATCGCCCACGGCGCCCGCCGCCAGCAGTGCGCCCGCCGGTATACGTATGAAGGTATGTACGGCGTCCCAGGCGCTGTCCACGCCGGGTGTTTTGTCGGCGAAGAATTCCACGCAGTACATGAAGCCGGAGGCGAACATCACCAGCGGATTGCTCAATACCTGCAGATCCGGTGGCAGGTCCATATTGCCAGTCGCGCCCAGGTAACCGAGCATGAAGAGCGCGGCGTAGAGATTGATGCCGCTGGCCCAGGCAACGCCCATGGTGAGTGCAATAGTCTGTGTGATGTCCATGGGACACCTCCGTGAGGACAACAGAAAATAATTGCTGACAACGCCATTATCCGGCGCTGTCAGTGGCTATTGCAATCGGGGCGCGGGTGGCGCCCATCCGTTATGGCGTGGGTGAGGCGCAGTATTTGCAGCGCTTGGCCGCGAGGGGGATTTCCGACAGACATTCACCGCAGACCTTGGTGCTCGGGGCTGCCGGCGCTTCTGGTCGCTGCATCTTTGACAGCCCCTTGATCAACATGAAGATGGCAAAGGCCATGATCACAAAGTCCAGCACGGTGTTCAGGAACACGCCGTAATTGATGGTCGCGGCACCGGCCTTCTGCGCTTCGGCGAGTGATGCATAAGGCGTACTGGCGAGATTGATGAACAGGCTGCTGAAGTCAACACCGCCCATCAGCTTGCCGATCGGCGGCATGATCACGTCGCTGACCAGTGACGATACGATCTTGCCGAAGGCGCCGCCGATGATGATACCGACAGCCATGTCCACGACGTTACCGCGCATGGCGAACTTCTTGAATTCTTCTAACATGGCCGTTTCTCCTGATATGAGGTGTGCGTGGAAGTCCACGGTGAAACTATACGGAAAGGATTGCTGCCATGGCAATGTGATATGCCGGGGGTTACAAAAATTAACAAATGACTCGGATAAAGTATTTTTCAAGGATGGTGCGGTGCAAGTTGACGTGGGCTGTAAGAACTGCCCAGTCGTATTAACGCGTTGATGCCTTGTTTTGCAGTGTCTGCAGCAAGTGCCGGGCATCGTCGGCCAACACGCCATGCACACCGGGGCCAGAGAGTGTCTGCACCCGGCCATGCAAAGCGATCACGTTGTTCATATCCTGACTGTATACGGGCACAACCAGATCGCCCGGTTCGGCTTCACTATT
>JBGPWJ010000085.1:0-9953 GCA_041492115.1 Gammaproteobacteria bacterium | reverse complement strand
GGTAAACTATCGAAATAGACAGATGAAAGAATCAAAAGTAAGTATTGGCTTGATCAATCCCAAAAGTCCGACAAACGTAGGCGCGGTTATGCGTGCTGCCGGCTGCTATCGGGTCGGCTCCGTTTTTTATACGGGGGAGCGTTATGTCCGTGCAGCACGGTTTAATACAGACACACAGAATGCTAGCCAAGCTATTCCTTTAGCTGCAGTAACATGTCTTTTGGAATGCATACCTGAAAATACGAAGATGGTATGTGTTGAATTAGTTGAGGGTGCAATACCATTGCCTGAGTACCAGCACCCAAAAAATGCATTTTATATTTTTGGCCCCGAAGACGGCACCATTAACCAAGATATTTTAGACAGGGCTGATGCCGTTGTGTATGTGCCAACCATAGGTTGTATGAATCTAGCTGCATCGGTAAATGTTGTTCTTTACGATAGATTAGCTAAATCAGCGCTAACCATCGCAAATAACGAATTAATTCTTCAAAGTCGGGATACCAATAATAAAGTACGAGTTAAAACTCAAGACGTTCTTTAGGATCAGACGCGATTGAAAACACGTATTCGAGCCCGCCCTCTTTTGGTTTAATCAATAATGCGGCGGCACCTCGTCCTCGGCCGCTTGCGCCGGCAGTGCGGCGCTGACTGTTTCAAGTTGCTGTCGCAGTCTATCAATCTGGGCATGCAGCTGATCGATCTGGCGCTGCTGATCGGTGAGCGCGTCGTTGAGTTGGTGCACGGTGTGGTCCTGAAAGGACAGTCGTGTTTCCAGTTCATCCAGGCGTTGTTCGGGGCTCAAGAGGTTCCTCGCGGCATGTTCAATGGGATTTGGCGGGGGTGTCGTGCTCGTCGGGCGCGGTGTCGTTTTCACCCTGCGGGAACTGCGCGGCGTATTTCCTGATCCATTCCAGCGCGGCGTCCTGTCCGTTCAGTTGGCGGCCCTGGGTGCGCAGTACCATTTGTTTGTAATGCTCGATGTAGCATATTTGCTCGACCATGCGCGTGCGGAATCCATCGTCCGGATCGAGCAGCTCCACGCCAACCTCGAAGCCGGCGTTGGATGGGCGGCACCAGGCCACGCGCGCGCGCGCCTGATACGCCGGCTGCTGCAGCGTGATGCGGACCTGTATCACCGCGCCCACAGCCAGAGCGGTGTGCGAGTGGAATGCGAGTCCTCCCTGACTGATGTTGGTCAGGGTCTCGTTGTGACTGAACGCTAGACTGTCCTGCTGGAACTCGATGGGTATGTCGGCGGGATGCCGGATGTATTCACGCATTGCAACCTCCACCGTCATGATGACGACCGGTGAATAATTAAAGCCTAGTTCGCGTGGCGTGAATGTCAAAGCCGGATCTCTGGCGCGTTACTTAAAATCGGGCGGCGGGCTGGTGACGAGCCAAGTGTGCGTCGGCGCGTCGTAGCGCCAGTGCTGTTGCAGAGTCAGCGTGCTTTCGCGCATGTAATCAGCGTTGTAATACTTGATCTCCACCACCTGATCAGCGCCGGCTTCATCCTTGGCGACGCTGCGCGACAGGACATGATAGCTCGTGACCTTATAGTTGTTGAGGCGTGGCGCGGGTGTGGGCACGGAGCCGTCCGCGTTGCGATGCATGGCATAGGCGCCGTCGAGATGGCCCCAGCGCACGGCGCCTTCGTAGTCGCGCTGGGCCTGTTCGAGCAGATCCATCCGGTCTTTCAGCGTGGCACAGGCGGCGAGCAGTGTGCAGATCAGCAGCAGCGTAGCGTGGCGCAGGATTGTCGGTTGCATGGGGCTCCTTTCAATGCGGGTTGTCGGTGCGGTGCGTCAGGTCCGGATGCCGTAGCCGCGTTCCAGCAGGTACAGGCTGACACCCGAGAGCAGGGCGATGGCCGCCAGTATGATGGCATACGAGGTGCCAAGGCCAATGTCCGAGACGCCCAGAATGCCGTACCGAAAGGCGCTGATCATGTACAGGATCGGGTTGATCAGCGACAGCTTCTGCCAGAACGGCGGCAGCATGTTTATGGAATAAAAAATGCCGCCCAGATAGGTAAGCGGCGTGAGCACGAAGGTGGGGACTATGGAGATATCGTCGAAGCTCTTTGCGAACACACCGTTGATGAAGCCGCCCAGCGAGAACAGGATCGCGGTCAGCACGATCACCGAGAAGGTCACGACGATGCTGTGCATGTGCAGGTGGCTGAAGAACAGCGACACAGCGGTAACGGCGATACCGACCGCGAGACCGCGCGCGAGACCACCGCCGATGAAGCCGGCCAGGATCAGATAATTGGGCACGGGTGAGACCAGCAGCTCTTCGATGTTGCGCTGGAACTTCGAGCCGTAGAACGACGACACCACGTTCGCGTAGGAGTTGGTGATCACCGCCATCAGGATCAGGCCGGGCACGATGTAATCGATATAGCGAAAGCCTTCCATGGGACCGATCTGCGCGCCGATCAGCTGGCCGAAGATGATGAAGTACAGCGCGGTGGTGATCATCGGCGGCAGGATGGTCTGTATCCAGATGCGTGTAAAGCGCAGCACTTCCTTGATGAGCAGTGTCTTGAACGCGGTGTATTGCTCAAGCAGGTTCATGCGGCGTCATCCGTGCCATTGACCAAGTGCACGAACAACTGTTCCAGGCGATTGGTCTTGTTGCGCATGCTCAGCACCTCGATGCCGTGCGCGGACAGGTCGGCGAACAGCTTGTTGACGGGCTGGTTGCGCGACACCTGCACTTCCAGCGTGTGGTCGTCGATGAGTTGCAAGCGGTGCGCGGGCAGTTCCGGCAGCACCAGGATCGGCTGCAGCAGATCCAGCACGAAGGTCTCCATGTTGAGGGTCTTGAGAAGGCCCTTCATGCTGGTGTTCTCCACCAGGCGACCTTCATCGATGATGGCGATATTGCGGCACAGGCTCTCGGCCTCTTCCAGGTAATGCGTGGTGAGGATGATGGTCGTGCCGTTGGCGTTGATGGCGCGGATGAACTCCCACATCGAGCGGCGGATCTCGATGTCGACGCCGGCGGTCGGTTCGTCGAGGATCAGCAGTTTCGGTTCGTGCACCAGCGCGCGCGCGATCATCAACCGGCGCTTCATGCCGCCGGACAAGGTGCGCGCCTGGTCGTGACGCTTGTCCCAGAGATTGAGTTGCTTGAGGTAACGCTCGGCGCGTTTGTAAGCCTCTTGGCGTTCGATGCCGTAATAGCCGGCCTGATTCGCTACGATCTCGATCGGCTGTTCGAAGATGTTGAGATTGATCTCCTGCGGCACTAGGCCGATGCAGCTCTTGGCCGCGGCGAAATCCCGGTCGATATCGATGCCGCAGACATGCACCTTGCCGCCGCTCTTGTTGATCAGCGAGCTGATGATGCCGATGGTGGTGGACTTGCCGGCGCCGTTCGGGCCGAGCAGCGCGAAGAAATCGCCCTGTTGCACATCCAGATCAATGCCCTTCAGGGCCGTGAAGCCGTTGGCATAGGTCTTGGTGAGGGCGCGGATCGAGAGTGCCGGTGTCATGTCCGTGGCTGATATTGGAATCGCGCAGCGCAATGCGGCGCGCGGATACATTCTAACACAGGCCTCGGAATCGGCCGCGGCCAGGGACCTTACCTTAACAGCATCTTTTATTTCAACGCATGCGTTGCAGAAATAAAAAAAGGCCGGGATCGAACCCGGCCTTTTTCTTTGTCACGCAAGGGTAGTGCTTACGCGCCCAGCGCCTTGTAGATGTTGTCGCGGATCGAATCCATCGAGCCGACACCCGCCACCTTGCGGTACTGCGGCGATTTGGCGGCGCCGCTCTTGGCCCAGTCGGAGTAGAACTTGACCAGGGGCTCGGTCTGCTGGTGGTAGACATCGAGGCGCTTGCGCACGGTTTCTTCTTTGTCGTCGTCGCGCTGCACCAGCGGTTCGCCGGTGACATCGTCCTTGCCCTCGACTTTGGGCGGGTTGAAGATCACATGGTAGGTGCGGCCCGAGGCCAAGTGCGCACGCCGACCGCTCATGCGCTTGATGATCTCGGCATCGTCCACGTCGATCTCGACCACGTAGTCGACATCGATGCCCATGGCCTTCATGCCTTCGGCCTGCGGGATGGTGCGCGGGAAACCGTCGAGCAGGTAACCCTTGGCGCAATCGGCCTGGGTCAGACGTTCCTTGACCAGACCGAGGATGATTTCATCGGACACCAGACCGCCGGCGTCCATGATTTTCTTGGCTTCCAGGCCGAGGGGCGTGCCGGCCTTGACGGCGGCGCGCAGCATGTCGCCGGTGGAAATCTGCGGGATGCCGAATTTCTCTTTGATGAAAGTTGCCTGGGTGCCCTTGCCTGCGCCGGGCCCACCTAATAAGATCAGTCGCATTACGGTGCCTCTCTGCTGGGTGCGTATATTCGCGGGAAAACCGCTATTATGGGGCTTGGCGCCGGCCAGTGGCCAGTGCAGACCTTCGATGGGCCGATAGACTGAACTCATGAAGCCGAAAACCGCAGCGCCCAAGGCGCAGAAGCAGAAAAAAGTCGCGCCGGAGTCCTCCTGCCCCTGCGGTTCCGGCAAGGACTTTGCCGCTTGCTGTGGGCTTTATCTGCACGGTGCCGAGTCGGCACCCACGGCCCAGGCCCTGATGCGCTCGCGCTACACGGCCTTCGCGCACAAGGATTTTAACTATGTGCTGCGCACTTGGCATGCCCGCACCCGTCCGCCCTCCATCGACCTGAAATCGGCCGGCGCCATCGCCTGGACCCGCCTGGAAATCATCGCCTGCCGCGCCGGCGGCCGCACGGCCAAAGAAGGCAAGGTCGAGTTCATCGCCCACTGCACCATCGACGGCCGTCCCGAGCAACTCCACGAGGTGAGTCGCTTCGTGCGCGATGGAGAGCAATGGTTTTACATCGACGGGGAAATCAAGCAGGCGCGGCTGGGCAAGGGTTCGCCAACATAGCGTGTATATCGATTGGCTCCGCCCGTATTGTAAGGCGAAGGATGACTCACGCCGGCGGAAATAAGATCGCCCGTATCTATTCTGCTTTCAAGGGCGCTTTTTTGTGACGCGGGGCCCGAGGCGAGGCGCACGCCAGGTTCCTTAGAGACTGTCGGTGCGGTTCTGGCCAATGCGCAGCAGCGTGTTGAGCGGGGCACCCCACCCGCCGCAACATTGAACCCTTCACCTTTTGCGGATAATGGACAATACCTCGTGGCCGGCAGATTCCGTCGGTCGCGGTTTGTTTTTTCTCAGGAATATTTCACGCTGCGACCTCAATTTGCCCTCGGGCCAGCCGCTAACCCGGGTTGAAGCGGTCCTTCCCCATTGCCTTGCATGCCCGACAGCGCGGCGTGGTCACCGGCCGCTTTTTCGTTATGCGTTGAGAGGATTCATGCGGTGGAAAAGAAGGTCAGCACCTGTCATCTGAAACTTGGTATGTATGTATCCAAGCTCGACCGACCCTGGATTGAGACGCCTTTCTTATTTCAAGGCTTTTATATCAACGACGATCGCGAGATCGCCTCGTTGACGCAGTATTCCAAATACGTCTATATCGATTCCGACAAGGGCGAGGATGCAGACCACTCGTTTACGGAAAAAGTCCCCGAACAGCCCGCCGGCGACGACATCACGAAGCTGCTCGCCCAGTACGCCGGCAAGCCAGTGTATGAGGACACCGCCACCGTCGAACAGGAAATGGAGGTGGCACGCGAAACCCACCGCGAGGCCAGCGAAACCATCGCCTCAGTAATGGAGGATGTTCGTCACGGCCGCAAGATTGATGCACTGGGTCTGAAGAAGACGGTCAACGGCGTCATTTCCAGCATCCTGCGCAATCCAGACGCATTCACCTGGCTCACCAAGCTCAAGGGTAAGGACAGCTATACCTACGGTCATGTCCTGGACGCCAGTATCCTGGCCACCACTTTCGGCCGGCACCTCGGCCTGTCGCGCGAAGAACTGGAAAACCTTGCCATCGGCACGCTGATGTTCGATGTCGGCAAGATGAAACTGCCCGCCGCGCTGCTCACCAAACCCGGCCGGCTCACGGCCGAGGAATTCCAGTTGGTACGTGAACATGTCCTGCTCGGGATGGAGCTCATCAAATCCACCAAGGGCATTCGCCAGGAAGCCGTCGACATCGTCATGAATCACCATGAGCGTCACAACGGCGAAGGCTATCCGCGCGGCCTGAAGGGCGACCGCATACCACTCTACGCACGCATCGCCGGCATCGTCGATGTCTATGACGCCATCACCAGCGATCGCACC
The DNA here is from genome assembly GCA_041492115.1 of Gammaproteobacteria bacterium. Taxonomy (GTDB): domain Bacteria; phylum Pseudomonadota; class Gammaproteobacteria; order JBBQDK01; family JBBQDK01; genus JBBQDK01. The sequence continues at coordinate 3,709 of JBGPWJ010000085.1, read as the reverse complement.
TATGCGCGCGCCATGTCCGAGCACGACGCCATCCGCAAGCTCTACGAATGGCGCAATATAGATTTTCAGAATGAACTGATCGAACAGTTCATTCAATGCATGGGCGTCTACCCCACCGGCAGCCTGATCGAACTCAGCACCGGCGAGGTCGGCATCGTTCTTTCTCAGAACCGCTACCGCCGCCTGCGTCCGAAAGTGATGGTGATACTCGACAAGGACAAGGTCGCCTACGACAGCCCGGTGACCGTGGACCTGATCACCTGTGAAGTGGATGCCTGCGGACGGCCGCTGGAAATCAGAAATTCGGTGGAGCCGGGCTCCTTCGGCATAGACTCCAAAGAATACTATCTCTAGCTACAACAATCTCCCGCAGAATGGCAACGAACATAATGCTGAACGGCTCGCCACGCGCGAACCTCCTGAAGGTTCTCACGGGACGCATGGATCAATGCCGACGTGCCGGAAAGTTGCTCGGCCTGATCCTGATCAACGTGCACCGCTCACGTCTGATCAATGCCACCCATGGTTATCTCGCCGGCGACAAACTGCATGAACTTATTATCGAGCGCTTGAGTAGTATCCTGCGCAAACAGGATCAGCTGGTCCTTCTGGATCATGACGAGTTCGCCATGATCCTGCCAGGCATATTCAGCCTCGAACATGCGCAACTCGCCGCCAATCGCATCCAGGAACTGTTGACGACACCATTCGGTATCGACGGCAAGCCGCTGAGAATCCAAGTCGGCATCGGTATCACGCTGTTCCCGGAACACGCCCCGGACGCCCAGACACTGCTCCGCAACGGTGACATGGCTCTGATCAAGTCTATGCAGGAGCATACCGCTTACGAATTCCATGCGCCGGGCGCTAACGATGATCGCTTCAGCAATCTGCGGCTGGAAGAAGACCTGGCAGATGCCATATCCACGCATGACTTGGAGTTGTACTTTCAACCCAAGGTCGACTTGCTCACCAAGGCTGCCTATGGCGCCGAGGCATTGTCACGCTGGGACCATGCAGAAAGGGGCATGATCAGTCCTGACGAGTTCATCGCCATCGCCGAACAGAATGGTTTGATGGTGCCGCTCACCAATTGGTCGCTGAACTCGGCTCTGCGACAGTACGCCGCCTGCCAGATTTATTTCCCGGACGTATCGGTGGCGGTGAACCTGTCCGCTAAACTCCTTCACGACCCTGACGTGGTGGAGATGGTCCGCCACGCAATGGCGCTGTGGAACACTCCGCCCGAGCAGCTGATCCTGGAAATCACCGAAAGCGCCATGATGACCGATCCACATAACAGCCTGCGCGTCCTGCATGCGCTGCATGACATTGGCATCAAACTGTCCATTGACGATTTCGGCACCGGCTACTCGTCGCTCGCCTATATGAAACAGCTACCGGTCCACGAATTGAAGATCGACAAATCCTTTATCCAGAACAGCTGCCGGAACGCCAAGGACAGCATGATCGTGCAGTCGGTGATCGATCTGGCACACAACTTCAATATGCAGGTGATTGCCGAGGGCGTGGAAGATGCGGAAACCTTCGAGCAGCTCGAGCGCATGGGCTGCGATGCCGCCCAGGGTTACTACATCGCCCGCCCGATGCCGGCACAGGATATGATGAAGTGGATGAAGGAATCGCCATGGGGGCCGGCTGGTCCTGACTCGGCTCCGAAATCGTAAACGACTGTCCAAAGTACCGCTCGACAGGTCCTACAGTTCCAGCAGGGTTTTCTCCAACAGGTGCGCATCGATCGGATAGGCGAAGGTGGCATGCAGCGGGAAGCGTGAACTGACACGCTCCAACTGGTGGCTATACTCTTTCTCATAGAACACGATCAGCCGGGTGTCGGGCATGCGCTGCAGGACGGCGAGCAAGGTTTCCAGGCTGCTGGTGCGGTCGCGAAAATCAGACTGGAAATTGAATTCCGCCACGATCACCGTCGGTGTCACGGTTTTAAGCAAGGCCACGGCCTTGCGCATCGACACGGCGCTTTCCACCTTGAATCCGGCGCGTGCGTACAACGGCGCGAAATTCGGATAGCCGCCGAGTTCGACGATCGACAGCAAAGTGCGATGGCCTGCGGTGACGGGCTTATTCATAGGGACGCGATCATGTGTTGCCGGCTGTTTAAACTCGGCAGGATCAGTTCAGCACATTGTTCAGCAGCACGCGATAGCGCTGGCTGAGTTCGTGCTCGCGGCCGAGCAGAGCGAAGATGGCCGTCATGCCGCGGCGTCCGATGTCATTCATGAAACCACGGTCGCGGCGCACGATTTCCAGCAGTTGTTCCAAGGCCGGTTCATACGCGTCGTTGAGCAGCGCCAGCGCACTCAACTGATAACGCGCAATCAGATCGCCGCCGTCCTGTGCGATGCGCGCTTGCAGCTGTTCGGCCGCCGGCGCATCTCCCGCCGCGGTGAGAAAACCGGCATGGGCATACAAGTTGGCAAACTCCGCTTGGTCCTGCAATGCCTTGGGCAGGGCATCGATCAAGGCCTGCACATCGGCGTGGCGCTGTTCGCGCAGCAGCAGCTTGGCCTGCGTGAGCGGCAGGCGCGCATTGTCCGGATCATCGAGAGCGGCCTCGGCGAGCAGGGCCAGCGCCGCCGCCGTATCGCCCTGCTGGTAACGGCCGAGTGCCAGCGCCAGCAACCGGTCGGAGGGCCGGGCGATGTGTTTATCGATGAAGGCGCGCAGTGACTGCTCCGATTCCGCGCCGTGCACCTCGTCGACCACCTTGCCGTGGCGGTACATTTTCAGCGTCGGCAGGCTGTTGATGCCGTAATCGCGCGCCAGGGTCTTGTGTTTGTCGGTGTTGATATTGACCAGCAGGAAGCGCCCCGCGTAGTGTCGCGCCAGCTGGTCCAGCACCGGCCAGAGTTTCAGGCATGGGCCGGCCCAGGGCGCCCAGTAATTCACCAGCACCGGCCCCTTGGCGGAGTTGTCGAGTACCAGTTGCGTGAAATTGTCGGGCGTGGCTTCGAAGATGAACGCGGAATCGGCCATGGGTTTGTTGCAGTGCGCGGATCAGGGACGCCATTGTACGCCAGATGATGATAGCGGCGGCGCCGGACCGTGCAGATCGCCTGTCGCAGTGAATCCATCCTGCTATCAACAGCCTGACCGGCTGCACCGGGCCGCATGCAAGAATCACACTGCAAATTGCGGCCGCGCGCGCATTTACAGAGCGGCCGACTGGTCTATACTTTCAGTAGCGGCGGACCTTTCCGTGCGCCGCATAGACCTAGCTGCACAGCAGTTTCTGGAGGAGTGTGATGTCCGATATCGGTAAAATCATTGTCAGTCACGAGTCCACCGATCCCGAAGTGATCGATCGTCTCAGCGAACTCAGCGAGTGGAGCGATGAGGTGGCGCGCAGCACGGCCAAAGCGGAAGGACTGGAGATGACGGCGGATCGCTGGGAAGTGGTGCGTTTTCTACGCGCCTATTATCTGCAACACGGCAGGATCGACACCGCGCGCAAATGGACCGAGGTGCTGGACAGGAAGTTCGCCGCGCGGGGTGGCCGCAAGTATCTCTACACCCTGTTTCCAAAAGGCCCCGTCGCCCAGGGCAGCCGCATCGCCGGTCTGCCAGTGCCCGCCGACGCCGAGAATATCTCGTTCGGTTCGGTGCACTAGCCGGCCAATCGGGGCAGTATGACGAGTCATGCTGAGCCTCTGAAGGGCTCAGCTCTCTC
>JBGPWJ010000009.1:0-22649 GCA_041492115.1 Gammaproteobacteria bacterium | reverse complement strand
TGCCCTCGTTGCACTTCGGGCAAGGCACGCCGGTGTCGGCGGGCTTTTCCAGCGGCTCGATGAATTTGCACTTCGGATAGGCGCTGCAACCGATGAACTTGCCGTAGCGGCCGCTGCGGATGATCAGCGGCGACTCGCACTCCGGACAGCTGCGTCCTTCCACGACTTCAGGCTCGTTGGAACTGCCGGGCTCACCGTCCAGGTTGCGCGTGTAATCGCACTCAGGGTAAGAGACACAACCGATGAAGCGGCCACGCCGGCCCAGTCGGATCGACAAGGCCTTGCCGCATTTCGGGCAGGGCTCGTCCATCGCTTCATGGGTGACATCGCTGCGCTTGACGTTCTCTTCCTTGGTATCGACCAGCTCTTTGAACGGCGTCCAGAAGGAACGCAACAGCGGCACCCATTCTTTCTCGCCGCGCGCCACGGCATCGAGATCGTCTTCCAGCCGCGCGGTGAAATCGTAGTCCACGTACTGGGTGAAATGCTGAGTGAGGAACTTGCTGACGATGCGGCCGACATCGGTGGGCTTGAAGCGGCGCTTGTCGAGCTCGACGTATTCGCGCTGCTGCAAGGTGGAGATGATCGACGCATAAGTCGACGGCCGGCCGATGCCGTATTCTTCCAGTGTCTTGACCAGACTGGCCTCGGAGAAGCGCGGCGGCGGCTCGGTGAAATGCTGTTCGGTGCGGATGGCGCGCAGTTCGATGCGGTCGCCTTCTTTAAGCGGCGGCAGGATGCGCTCGTCGCTGTCATTGGCGGCATCGTCCACCCCTTCCTGATACACCGCCATGAAGCCGGGATCGACAACGGTCGAGCCGTTGGCGCGAAACGTATTGCCATCGCCACAGGCCAGATCCACCGCTACCGTATCGATAGTCGCGTGCAGTATCTGACAGGCGAGCGTGCGCTTCCAGATCAACTCATAGAGTTTGAGCTGCTCGGGATTGAGAAACTCTTTGACCGAATCGGGCGTGCGTTCCACCGAAGTCGGACGGACGGCCTCGTGGGCCTCCTGGGCGTTCTTGGCCTTGGTCTTGTAGACATGGGCTTGCTTGGGCACAAATCCGGCGCCGTAACGCGTGACGATGAAGGCGCGAATCTCATCCAGCGCCTCCTGCCCCAGATTCACCGAATCGGTACGCATATAGCTGATCAGACCAACGGCGCCGCCATCGATGGTGATTCCTTCATAAAGTTGCTGGGCGATACGCATGGTGCGGCTGGTGGTGAAGCCGATCTTGCGCGCTGCCTCCTGTTGCAGCGTCGACGTCGTAAAAGGCGCGGATGGATTGCGTTTGCGCTGCTTCTTTTCCACCGCCGCAACCTTCAGCCAACCGCCGGCGGCCTTTTCCAGATCAATCTTGGCCGCCAGGGCCGCATCGGTATCGGTGATACTGAACTGGCTCTGCTTCTTGCCGTGCAACTCGGTTAGTTTGGCCGTGAAGGCTTGGTCCTGTTTGGCGGTATCGGCCTCTATGGTCCAGTATTCACGAGCCTTGAAGGCTTCGATTTCATCCTCGCGCTCGACGATCATGCGCAACGCCGGACTCTGCACGCGGCCGGCGGACAAGCCGCGGCGTATTTTCTTCCACAGCAGCGGCGAGAGATTGAAACCCACCAGATAATCCAACGCGCGGCGCGCCTGCTGCGCGTTCACCAGCTCCATGGACAAGTCGCGCGGATTCGCGATAGCCTCGTTGACCGCGCGCTTCGTGATTTCGTAAAATGCCACGCGCTTCACCGGCTTGTCTTTGAGCAGCTTCTTGGCTTTCAGCAATTCATACAGGTGCCAGGAAATGGCCTCGCCTTCGCGGTCCGGGTCAGTCGCGAGGAACAGCGCATCGGCTTTCTTCAATGCCGCGGAGATGGCATCGACGTGCTTGCTGTTCTTGTCGATGACCTGATATTTCATCTTGAACTCGTGCGCGGTATCGACAGCCCCTTCCTTCGGGACCAGATCGCGCACGTGTCCATACGAGGCCAGCACCTCGAAGTCCTTACCCAGGTACTTCTTGATGGTCTTGGCTTTGGCCGGTGATTCGACGATGACGAGGTTCTTGCTCATAACTGAATGAATGGTGATCCGATGTGATAGCGGCGAAAGAAAACATCTTCACACTGACGCCAGCAGTGGCGATGGGGTCGCGACAGGTTAATGCAGGCTCCCGGTGACGCCCTCGAAGACCAGATCTTCCATGGACGCGTAGGCCGCCTCCTGGCCGGGCAGGTTGAACAACACCATCAGAATGATCCACTTGAGTTGTTCAAGGTCGATCTCTTCGGTGTCCAGGGCCATGACCCGATCGATGACCAGCTCGCGATTGGTGGCGTCGAGGATACCGCACTGCTCCAGGAACAGCACGAAACCACGGCATTCCACATCGAGCTTCTCGGCCTCCTGCGTGGTGTACAGGCGCAGGGAGTTCGGGGCCGCCTGGGTGCTGGTAACGACGGACTGATGACGTTCCGTCAGCCCTTCGAGCCAGGTAAAGGCCTTGTTGATCTCACTTCTGGGAAACCCCGCTTCCAGCAGTTCGACCTTCAGAGATTCCGGATCGGGTTCCCGCTCGACATCTTTATCCATATAGTTCTCAAAGAGGTACATTAATACGTCGAGTACGTTTTCTTTCATCATGGCCTCACTTTACGGCGCGCGCATAACGCCCACCCGCCACAGCAACGACATAACCCTGCAGCTCCATAATAAGGAGCATGGAGGAAACCGCTTCCGGCGTCAATCCGCTGTGCTCGACCAGCTGGTCTACCGATAGGGGGGCAAAATCCATGCAATCAAACAGTTTTTGGTATTCCGGGTCATCGTGCAGGCGCCTTGACGGGTCGGAGGCTGACAAGACCGGGGCGCTGGCGTCCGCATTGAAGTGTGCCAGCGCACCCAACTCCTCGATGATGTCGGTCGCGGTCTCCACCAGCTTGGCGCCCTGCCGAATCAGCGCGTGACAACCGCGCGCCAGCGGATTGTGTATCGACCCGGGGATGGCAAACACCTCGCGGCCCTGCTCCACGGCGTGTCGCGCGGTGATCAGGGAGCCGGAGCGCAACGCGGCCTCCACCACCAGGGTTCCCAGGCTGAGTGCGCTGATGAGGCGATTACGGCGTGGGAAATTTTCCGGCAGCGGCGGCGTACCCGGCGGGAATTCGCTGACCAACGCACCCTGCGCGACGATGGCGTGGGCCAGATCCCGATGACTGGCCGGGTACACGCGGTCCAGTCCGGTACCGGCCACCGCAATGGTCAAGCCCTGCGCCGCCAACGCACCGCGATGACTGGCGGCATCGATGCCCAGGGCGAGACCGCTGGTGATGGTCAGACCGGCGCACGCCAGATGCGCAGCGAAATCGTGTGCCGTCTGCGCGCCGCCCGGCGTGGGATTGCGGCTGCCAACCATAGCGAGCTGCGGCGTCGCCAATACCGCCGGCGTGCCGCGCACGAACAACACCGGCGGCGCATCAGTGATTTCCCGCAGCAGCGGCGGATAACGGGCATCGTGCAGGGTTAGCGCATGATTCTCGGGGTGCTTGAGCCACTCGAGATCGCGATCCAGTTCCGGCCACTGTCCGGCAGTGAGGTAATCGAGCGCAGCCGCCTCCAGACCCAAGGCCGCGAGCGCTGCGCGGCCGGCACTGCGCACGGCGCGCGGATCGGGAAAATGTTGCAGGAGTTCGGCAAAGGTGCGCGGACCGACGCCCGGCGTATGCAGCAGGATCAACCAGTCGTGGAGAAGATCAGACGTCACGTCCATGTTTTTACCACAGTCGCAAGTGGCGAGTAGCAAGGAGTCCATTCAGCGGGAGAGGTGCTTCGCTACTCCCGCTTGCTACTCGCGATTTATGTTTAGGGATTGTCCACCTTGTCGAGGACGTGAATGGCGCGTGTGGCGCTCATGACCAGGGCGTAGCTGACACGATCAAAGGTGCGGAACACCATGAGTATGCCGGCGCGTTCGTCGGGCAATGTCACGCTGTCGTGGAGTTTACCGCTGACCTTGTCGGATACGCTGGCACCGGCCTGCGAAATAGCGAGCACGTGGCCAACTTCCAGCCCGTCGTGCGTGCCGCGATTCAACACCACCACCTGATGCTGACCGATCTGGGTGACGCCATCGACCACGGCAATGATGCGGCCGTGCATGGAAGCCGGGGCATGCGGCAGGAAATTACGTTGAATCTCATCGGCATCGACCGGGAACAACCGATCGCCGATATTCGCCTCGCGGGTGGTACGCACCAACTGTAACGTGGATGGATCGCCGAAGCGCTGTAGATTGGCATCGCCTATATACAGGGCCTCGACGCCCAACTGCTCGTTGCTGTCCGGGTCGCGATAGATCTGACCCTGGCGATAGACGCTGTAGCGGCTGGTCGCGGCGGACGGCAGGCGGCGAACGTAGACACGGTCGCCAGCGCCGGTAACCAGATGCTCATCGGCACTCTCCACAATATACGGCGCGGCGTCGAGATCCTTCTGGTTGAACACGCGCGAATGATTGAGGAACTGCTGAATAGCATCGATGGGGATGGTCGGGATGGCCGCGTCGAGCGGCGTGCTGCGCACCTGCGGGCTGAGTTTGTCGCTGCCGCCGCGGCGCAGGCGCAGTTGCGGACGGCCGTTGACGTAGACCAGGCTAACCACATCGCCGGGATAAATCAGGTGCGGGTTCTTGATTTGCGGATTGGCGTACCACACTTCCGGCCACAGCCAGGGCTTGCTGAGGAAGCGCGCCGAGATGTCCCAGAGCGTGTCGCCCTTGACCACCGTGTATTCATCCGGATGCGAGGGATTGAGTGCGGCACTGCTGCTGGTGCTGGCAGTCTGGGCCTCGGCTTGCGCGCCGCCTGAAGCGACCGGACCGGCGACAAGCAGGGAGACTAGCAGCAAGGGCAACATTCCTGACGGTTTGGCAGTCATCGTTTACATCCCTTATGTTTGGCGATTGCGCGGAGTTTAGCCGAAAAACACCGGAGCACAAAGGGTAGCGTGTCCGGGGTGGCATCCAGTATCATCTTACTACGCTAGCCTAGTGCCCCAGCGCCGGGGATTCTATGACGGACTTCTCATGGCCATCCTGAATATTCTGCATTTTCCCGACCCGCGTCTGCGCCATAAGGCCAAACCCGTGGCACACGTCGATGACGCGCTGCACACGCTGATCGACGACATGTTCGAGACCATGTATGCCGCGCCCGGCATCGGTCTGGCCGCCACCCAGGTGAATGTCGCCCAACGCCTGGTGGTCATCGACGTGACGGCGGAAAAAACCCAGCCGCTGTGTTTCATCAATCCGGAGATCCTCGACAAGAGCGGTGAAGAGGAAATGGAAGAGGGCTGCCTGTCGGTGCCCGGTTATTACGACATGGTACGCCGCGCCGAACGCGTCAAGGTGCGGGCCCTGGACCGCAATGGCCAGCCCTTCGAGATCGACACCGATGGCCTGCTCGCGGTCTGCATTCAGCATGAGATCGACCACCTCGACGGCAAACTGTTCGTCGATTACCTGTCCGAACTGAAACGCCAACGACTGCGCAAGAAGATCGAGAAGCAGGACGAACCGGAGACGCCGACCGCGCGCACGACGCCTCACCACACTGTCATTTAAGTCACCTGACGCGAATGGCACTTGCATAACCAATGTCGGGCAGAGCACGCAAACTACGGCTACCCGACAAGCTTGCCGATCTTACTCAGCGACAGAAAATTCCGTAGGGGCGGGTCTCAGACCCGCCCCTACATTTCGTGCCATTTGCGTTCATTCGCGTTCATTTGCGTCTAACATAGCCCCAGCTCAACACCCCAACCTGCACCATCACGGAACCGCACGATGAAGATCGTTTATGCCGGCACGCCGGAATTCGCCGTACCGGCGCTCGAGGCCCTGCTCGCGTCAGCACACACTGTGCTCGCCGTGTATACCCAACCGGATCGCCCGGCGGGACGCGGCCGCAAGCTGCAAGCGAGTCCGGTGAAGCAATGCACGCTGGCACACGCCATCCCGGTCTACCAGCCGGACAGCCTCAAGACGCCCGACAACCAACAGCTACTGGCGGCGCTGCAACCCGACCTGATGGTGGTAGCGGCCTACGGTCTGCTGCTGCCGGCCGCGGTGCTGGCGCTGCCGCGTCACGGCTGTCTCAACATCCATGCCTCACTGCTGCCGCGTTGGCGCGGCGCCGCGCCGATCCAACGCGCCATTCTCGCCGGTGATCGCGACACCGGCATCACCATTATGCAGATGGACGTCGGCCTCGATACCGGTGCCATGCTCCTGAAGAAGACCTGCCCTATCAACGCCGACGACAACGCCCAGACCCTGCACGACCGGCTCGCGCCGCTCGGCGCGCAGGCACTGCTCGAAACGCTGGCTCAACTGGAAGCCGGCAGCTTGCATGCCGAGCCGCAGGATGACGCGCAGGCCTGTTACGCCAAGAAGCTGCTCAAGAGCGAAGCGTTGCTCGACTGGCAGGCCGATGCCGAACACCTGCAGCGCCAAGTGCGTGCCTTCAACCCCTGGCCCGTGGCGCAGACGTTCTATCAGGACGCCGCACTGCGCATCTTCGCGGCTCAAGCACTGCAAGAGCCAGGCAACGCCGCACCGGGGACGGTGCTGCGCGCACAGCGCGAGGGCATCGATGTGGCCACCGGCAAGGGCGTATTGCGCATCACGCAACTGCAATTGCCGGGCGGTCGCGTCATGAGCGCCGCCGATTTCATTCACGCCCACGCACTGTCCGGCGTGCGCCTCGGTGATCTCTCATAAACGCCCGCAGCACCGCTGCGGGCATCCTCTGCGCCGTCACCGGTGACGGCCAGTCGCTGAGTGCGGCACTGCCCGGCATGCTCGCCGCACTGCAACAATCCGAGCGCGCGCTCACACAGGAGCTGTGTTACGGCGTGCTGCGCTATTACCCGCGGCTCGCGTATCTGGCCGCGCGCCTGCTGAATAAACCGCTCAAGCGCAAAGACCTGGATGTGCAGCAGTTGATCCTGATCGGCCTCTATCAGCTCATCTACCTCAAGGTCCCGGCGCATGCCGCCGTGGCCGAAACCGTGGCGGCGACGCGCCTGCTCGGCAAGGACTGGGCGGCGGGACTGGTGAACGCACTGCTGCGCGGCTTTCAACGCGGCGCAGTGCAACTGCTGGCACAGGCCGATGCCGATCCCTTAGCGCGTTACGCCCATCCGCACTGGTGGCTGGCACAGCTGCAAAGCGATTGGCCAGCGCACTGGCAGGACATCCTCGACGCCAACAATCAGCGCCCGCCCATGACGCTGCGCGTCAATGCCCGGCGCGGCAGCCGCGACGACTATGCAGCGCAGTTGCAGGCGGCCGGTATCATCGCGCACCCGGTGCCGCCAGCGCCGCAGGCGCTGACCCTGGAAAAACCGGTCGATGTGACGCAACTGCCCGGCTTCAGCGGCGGCGCGGTGTCGGTACAGGATGCCGCAGCGCAACTCGCCGCGCCCTTGCTGAACCTCGCCCCCGGGCAACGCGTGCTGGATGCCTGCGCCGCGCCGGGCGGCAAGACCGCACATCTGCTGGAAAGCGAACCACTGCTGCAGGTGCAGGCGCTGGACAGCGATGCGCAGCGCCTGACACGCGTGCAGGAGACACTGGCGCGGCTGCAACTTGCAGCCGATTTACGCCACGGTGATGCCGCCAGCCCGCAGGATTGGTGGGACGGCAAAGCGTTTGATCGCATCCTGCTCGATGCGCCATGCTCTGGCAGTGGCGTGATCCGTCGCCATCCCGACATAAAACTGCTGCGCACAGCACAGGACATCGTTACCCTGGCGCAGCAGCAGCGGCGCCTGCTGGATGCCCTGTGGCCCTTGTTGGCGCAGGGCGGTATCCTGTTGTATGCCACCTGCTCGGTACTGATGGCGGAGAATCAGCACAACTTGGCGCAGTTTCTCGCGGCCCACAGCGATGCGTGTGAACAACCGATCGGTGCGGACTGGGGTCATGCACAGACGCCGGGGCGGCAGCTACTCCCTGGAGAAAACGGCATGGATGGATTTTATTATGCACGCCTGATGAAGCATTGACGGAAACCAGCACCGGTGGCGAGAACCCGCACACAACGACACACACCGCAGATGCGACTCCTGGCGCTGTGGTGCCTGCTGTTCTGTCTGGCCCACCCGGCCCGCGCCCAGGATCCGGCGCCCGGCATTCATGTGCGCGAGGCGCGCAGTTGGCTGGTCGATGACGTCTACCAGTTGCGGGCGCGTATCGACTATGTGCTGAGCACGCCGGTCAGCGATGCACTCACCAACGGTCTGCCATTGGTGATCGAGTTGCAGGTGCAAGTGGTGCGCGACTACTTCGGCATTTGGGACCAGCCGGTCGCCAGCCTCACCCAGCAGTATCAGTTGCAATACCACGCCCTGTCGCGCCAATACCTGCTGCGCAATCTCAACAGCACCGCGCAGCGCAGTTACCCGACCGAGCAGGCCGCACTCGATGCGCTGGGTGACATCGACGCCCTGCCCATGCTGGATCGGCACCTGCTCGCCGACGGCGTGCACTACGACGGCAAGGTGCGCGCGCGACTCGACATCGAATCACTGCCCACGCCGTTGCGCCTGGTGGCCTATTTCGACGCTGACTGGCGTCTTGTCAGCGAGTGGTACCGATGGCCGGTACAGCACTGAAGCGCTTCCTTACCCGCAGCCTGCCCGTCACCGGGTTGTTCCTGCTGTTGCTTACCGCGCTACACCTGCTGAGCAAATCCACGACCAACTCCACACACCTGGGCGGCAGTTACCCCTGGTTATTGCTGCTCAACGGCATCGGCCTGCTGATCCTGGCGGTGCTGATCCTCGCCCACCTGATCCGTCTGGTCGGCCAATACCGCCGCGGCATCGCCGGCTCGCGCCTGACCGTGAGGCTGGTGGTGATGTTCGTGCTGCTGGCCTTTGCGCCCATGGCGGTGGTGTATTACTACTCGCTGCAGTTCCTGCACCGCGGCATCGACAGCTGGTTCGACGTCAATGTCGAACAGGCCCTGGACGACGCTCTTGATCTGAGCCGCTCGTCGCTGGATCTGCGCATGCGCGAACTGCTGCGCGACACTCAGCAGATGGCCGGCGAGCTGAGCGGCGTGCGCGACAGCTTGGCGGTCCTCAGCATCAATGACATGCGCCTGAAGAGCGGTGCCGCCGAGGTCGCCATGTTCGCGCAGAACGGTCACATCATTGCGGCCAGCAGCGTCGACCCCACGCAGATCGTGCCCGAACGTCCCAGCACCGCCGCGCTCATACAACTACGCCAGGGCCACACCTATGTCGGCATTGATCCGCCGCGCGACAGCGGTCTGTTCATCCGCGCCGTGGTGTGGATACCCGCCGGCAGCGCGCAAAGCGATGTGCGCATCCTGCAGGCGCTGTATCCGCTGCCGGGACGTCTCAGCGACCAGGCCAACAGCGTGCAGGCGGCCTTCGCGCGCTATCACGAACTGACCTATCTGCGTAAATCGCTCAAACTCAGCTTCACCCTGACCCTCACCCTGGTGCTGGCCGCCAGTCTGATGGCGGCGGTGTGGGCGGCATTCTTTTCCGCACGCCGCCTCGCCGAACCGATCCGCATTCTGGCGGAAGGCACGCGCGCCGTCGCCGAGGGCGATTACAGCCGCCGTCTGCCGCTCACCAGTCATGACGACATGGGTTTCCTGGTACGTTCCTTCAACGACATGACGCGGCGCATTGCCCTGACCCGTGACCAGGCGACGCGCAGTCAATATCAGGTGGAGCGCCAGCGCGCCTACCTGGAAGCCGTGCTGGAACGCTTGTCCTCCGGCGTGATCACGCTCGACGCCGATCACAGCCTGCACACAGTCAACGCCGCGGCGGCCTTGATCCTCGGTTTGGAACCCGGCGACTACTCGGGCAACCGCCTGCCGGCAATGGTCAGCAGCTACCCGCACCTGGAACAATTCTGCGGCGTGATCGTCACGCATCTCGATGCCGGGCACCCGGAGTGGCGCGAGGAGATCACCGTGTTCGCCAGCGGCGGCCGTCAGGTGCTGATGCTGCGTGGCGCACGTCTGCCGGCAAGCAGCGGCGACCAGCCCGGCGGTTACGTGATCGTCTTCGATGACGTAACCGCGCTGATCCAGGCGCAGCGCGACGCCGCCTGGGGCGAGGTGGCGCGGCGTCTCGCCCACGAGATCAAGAATCCGCTCACGCCCATCCAGCTGTCCGCCGAACGCCTGCGCCACAAATATCTCAAACAGATGAGCGCGAGCGAGGGACAGGTGCTGGACAGCGCCACGCACACCATCGTGCAGCAGGTCGAGGCCATGAAGACCATGGTCAACGCCTTCAGCGAATATGCGCGCGCGCCGCAGGTGCAGCAGCAGCCGCTGCAACTCAACCAGCTGATCGGCGAAGTGCTGGACCTGTATCGCGGTCACGAAGACTGGCTCGACCTGCATCTGCAGCTCGACCCGCAGGCGCCGCCGGTCGCGGCCGATCCCGGCCGTCTGCGCCAACTGCTGCACAATCTCATGAAAAACACCCTGGAGGCGCTGAACGGCACACCCGGCTCAAGGATCGATATCACCACGCGCTATATCGACGATCCCAACCTGCGGTGCGTGGAGTTTTCCCTCAGCGACAACGGACCCGGCTTTCCCGATGCGATCTTCGGCCAGCTGTTTGAGCCCTATGTGACTACCAAGCCGCGCGGAACCGGGCTAGGATTAGCCATCGTGAAAAAGATCGTCGAAGAACACAATGGCATGATTGCGGCGGAGAACCTCGCTCAGGGCGGTGCGCGCATCGTGATCCGCCTGCCCTTGCCAAGCGCCGTTGATGTCACGCCAACCACGGCCACACAGCCTGCACTGGCAGGCATGAGGCCCGGATCCACATGAGCGCGACACACATCCTGATCGTCGATGATGAACCCGACATCCGCAACCTGCTCAAAGAAATCCTCGAGGACGAGGGCTACGAGGTGACGGTGGCGGAAAGCGCCGAGGCCGCGCGCACCGCGCGCCGCGCGCGCCGCGCCGATCTGGTGCTGCTCGATATCTGGATGCCGGACGTCGACGGCATCACCCTGCTCAAAGAGTGGGGCGCGAGCGGCGCGCTGCCCTGCCCGGTGATCATGATGTCCGGTCACGGCACGGTCGAAACCGCCGTCGAGGCCACGCGTTTGGGCGCCTACGACTTCATCGAGAAGCCGCTTTCCATGGCCAAGCTGCTGCTCACCGTGCAGCACGCCTTGGAGGCCGACAAACTTCACAAGGAAAATCTCGGCCTGCGCCGTCAGGTGCAACCGCTGGCGGAACCGATCGGCAAGAGCATCATGCTGCAACGCCTGCGCGAACAGGTGCGGCGCATCGCGCAGCACGAGACCTGGGTACTGATCAGCGGTGAGCCGGCCAGCGGCAAGCACACCTTCGCGCGCTACCTGCACGCCAACAGCGCGCGCCGCGACGGGCCTTTCGTGGAAGTCGGCGTGGCCTCGATCGCCACCGAGAATTCCGCCGTGGAATTGTTCGGCAGCGAAGACGCGGCCGGCGTGCACTACGGGCTGCTGGAGCAGGCCAATGGCGGCGTGTTGTATCTGAACGAGGCTGGCGAGATGGACATCGCCACGCAGGCGCGACTGCTCAGCGCATTACAGAACCGCCGCTTCCTGCGCGTCGGCGGCAGTCAGCCGGTGCAGATCGATGTGCGCGTGGTCGCGTCCACCAGCCAGAATCTGGAGCAGGCCGTTCAGGCCGGGCGCTTCCGCGAAGATCTTTATTATCATCTCAACGTGGTGCCGCTGCGCATCCCGGCACTACGCGAACACTGCGAAGATGTGCCCGAACTGCTGAGCTTTTACGTCGGCACCCTGGTCGAGCAGGAGGGCCTGCCCTATCGACGTTTCAGCACCGCCGCGCAGAACCGTTTGCGCAACTACCATTGGCCCGGCAGCATCCGCGAACTCAAGAACCTGGTGCAGCGTCTGCTGATCCTGGGCAGCGGCGAAGAGATCGGCCTGGAAGAAGTCGAGGCCATCCTGCAGGCCACACCGGCGCGCGCTCAGACCGGCGCCATGCAGATGTCCTTCGACCAGCCGCTGCGCGAAGCGCGCGAGCAATTCGAACGCACCTACCTTGTTCATCAACTTCAGGAGTGCGGCGGCAGCATCGGCCGGCTCGCCAAACTGTCGGGCATGGAACGTACGCATTTGTACCGCAAGTTGAAGGCGCTGGGGATTGATGTGAAGAAGGGCAGTGAATGAGAGAAAAGATAAAAGGGTAAAGATAAAAGTTAGCCAGCGGCGCATACTCACCTCTTCCCTTTACTCTTTCCCCTTTACACTTTGCCCTTGCCAAATGGACATCATAAAAAATCTCGAGGCCATGCTGGCCGCCGGCCAGGACAGCGCCATGCTGCGCTATACGCTTGGCAACGCCTATCTGAAGGACGGCGATTTCAAACGTGCTGTCGCACACCTGCACCAAGCGGTCAAACTCGACCACAACTACTCCGCCGCCTGGAAGAGTTACGCCAAGGCACTCAGCGACAGCGGCGATAGCGCCGCCGCCATCCACGCCTATGAAACCGGCATCCACGTCGCCGAGACCAAAGGTGACCTGCAGGCTGCGAAAGAGATGCGGGTATTTTTAAAGCGCTTGCAGAAACCGGCTTAACTCCGGGTGCGTGAGGATCCCGGTTTCTACCGGGAAGAAGTGTTGAAGAAAGATCAATAAACTCCCCGCTCGCCCTCCGGCCGGACACGAAACCGTTTATAGCTCCACTGATATTGTTCCGGATGGGCGCGCACGCCCTCTTCAATCAAGCCATTCAGTATCGCGCCGGCCTGTTCCGGCGTGGCGCTGGCGAAGTCCTCGGGCGCTGCGTGCAGATGCAGGTGATAACCGGCGCCGTGCGGCAGGCGCTCGGCATAGGTGATGATCAATGCGGCGCCGGTCTTGCGCGCCAGACGCGCGATCAACACCATGGTGTAGGCAGGCATGCCAAAGAACGCTGCGAACACGCCGCTGCCGGGATCGGGATTCTGATCGGGCAGGATACCGACCGCCTCGCCGCGCCCCAGGGCCTGAAAGAGCGCGCGCACACCGCTGGCATCGGTGGGCACCAGGCGCGCACCGAGCCGAGCGCGCGCCTCGCGCGACAGGTTTTCCAGCGCGACGAGACGCGGCGGCCGGTACAGGGTGGTCATCGGATAGCGCGATGACACATACAGGCCCGCCATTTCCCAGCAGCCCAGATGCGGCGAGGCGAAGATCACACCGCGGCCGCGTCGCTGCGCGGCGTCGGCGACCTCCAGACCGCTGACCGCGCGCAGCTTGCCGAGCAGCCGCGACGCCGGCCAGCACCACATCGCACCCATCTCCATGATGGTCTTGCCGGTCTCCATCAGACTGCGCCGCGCCAGGCGCGTGCGGGCGCGGGCATCGAGTTCGGGATAGCAGAGGGCGAGATTGATGGCGGTGATACGGCGCAGCGAATTGGGCAACACGATCAGTGCAAGTCCGAGCACAGCACCAAAGGCGTGTGCCACGGGCAGCGGCAGTGCCGCGAACAGACGCAGCAGCAACTTGATCAGTCGGACGCGCATTAAAGGGGCTTGCGCCACGGCATCTGCGCGCCGGGCTTCACGCCACGCCGCTCATTCCGGCAAATGCGCCGGTCCGGACCCGAGCAGCGGACGCATTGTCGACAGCAGGGTCTTGAACAGATACTTGTTGCCCTGCTCCTGCGCAGCCAGCAGTTGCTTCATATGCCAGCGCTGCGTCGGCTTGCGAAAGCACGCCGGACAGTTGTCGCGGATCACCGGCAGGCCGGTGCTCTGCGCGAAATCGGCGGTCTGGCGCTCACGCGCGTACACCAGCGGGCGGATCACGCGCACATCGCCGGCATCATTGAGGTAGTTGGCGCGCATGGTGCGCAGCGTGCCGCCGTGGAAGGCGGACATCAGGAAGGTCTCGGCAAGATCGTCGAGGTGTTGGGCCAGCGCCAGCACGTTATAGCCCTCGCGGCGCGCCGTGGCGTACAGCACGCCGCGCTTCATGCGCGAACAGAACGCGCAATAGGATTGATTGCCCATGTGCTGCTGGGCGCGTTTCATGATCGGCTCGGCGATCAGAAAATACGGCACACCAAGTTCCGCCAAGTAGGGCCGCAAGGGTTCGAGATCGAAGCCTTCCACCTGCGGATCGACCGTGGCGACGCCGACCTGGAAGCGCACCGGGGCGTGGCGTTGCAGATGCAGCAGGATGTGCAGCAACGACAGCGAATCCTTGCCACCGGACAGGCCCAGCAGCACGCGGTCGCCGGCCTTTATCATGCTGTAATCGGCGATCGCTCGGCCCACCAGCCGGAGCAGGGATTTGGGCGGCCTTGGCTGAGGAGACTGCGCTTTGAGGACGGCGTTCATGCTGTCACGGTACCGGACAGCGCCACAGGCTGGCAAGCCCTGCGCGGTCGGAGCGGCTATAATGGTGGCAGGAAACGCGGCGCCGGCGTCCGGCGCAGGTACTCACAGGTGGATGTCATGACGGAAGCGACGGTGCACAGCATCACCCCGGAACAGGCTTGGAAGATAATCGAGGAGGACCCGCGCGCGGTGCTGATCGATGTGCGTTCCAATATGGAATTCCTGTTCGTTGGTCACCCCAAGGGCGCCATCCATGTCTCCTGGATCGACGAACCCGATTGGACCATCAATCCGCATTTCGCCGTCGAGGTACGCAAGGTGCTGCTCGGCGGCGTGAGTTGCGTGGACGATGCCGGCTGCGCGCCGGTGCTGCTGATCTGCCGCAGCGGCAAACGCTCACTGGAAGCGGGCAAGGTGCTGCTCACGGAAGGCTTCAAGGAAGTCTACAACGTCCACGGCGGTTTCGAGGGCGATCTCGATGAGCAGCACCACCGCAGTCACGTCAATGGTTGGCGCTTTCATGGTCTGCCGTGGGAACAGTGCTAGCCATTGCCTCTGACAGTTAAACATTCACACGGCGGCAAGCACGGCGCCTGTGGCTGTTACAAACATCGATAGATCATCAGAACAAAAAGCTTTCCTGGAATGTGACTCGACTTTGACATCGGTCAATATCCACCGTATAACACTACGCAACACTTGTTGCAGATTTGCATCACTGCTGGCGGACATTCATCAAACCAGCGTAACAAAGCGAACTGGTAAAGGGCCAACAGCCCTCCAGACATGCAGTTCTACGACACGTCAACACTGCGGAGGATTATCGTCATGTCACTCATAACCCACTTTAAAATCACTCTAGGAGCCAGCGTCTGTCTGCTGGCAACTCTGGCGGTTACACCACAAGTCAGTCAGGCGGTGCCGAGCTTTGCGCGCCAGACCGGCTTGCCCTGCTCCACTTGCCATACCATCTTTCCGGAACTGACCGAATTCGGTCGCGATTTCAAGATGAACGGCTATACCATGACCGGCCTGAAGCAGATCGAGCAGAAAACGCAGGGTGAAATGGCGGGCGTCAAGATCAACGAGATTCCACCGCTGTCGGCGATGCTGCAAACGTCGTTCACCCACACCAGCAAAACCCAGCCCGACACACAGAACAACAACATCGAGTTTCCCCACCAGTTCAGTTTCTTCTTTGCCGGCGAGATCTCGGAACACATGGGGTCGTTCATCCAGCTCACCTACGACCAGGAAAGTCAGCACTTCGGTCTGGACAACACCGACATCCGTTACGCCAACCAAACCCAGATCGGCGGTGCGAAGACCATTTACGGGTTAACGCTAAACAACAACCCGACGGTCGAGGACGTCTGGAACAGCACACCGGCCTGGGGATTCCCTTGGTCCAGCCCTTCCTCGGCGCCGACGCCGGCTGCCGATGCACTGATTAACGGCTTGGGCGGGGATGTCGCGGGGATAGGTGGCTATACATATTGGAACGACCACCTCTATGCTGGCGTCAGTCTTTATCGCTCGGCGCATGCCGGTCAGTTGGCGCCCGACAGCAGCAGCTCCACTACCATCAAGGGAGTGGCCCCTTATTGGCGGCTGGCCTGGGAGCAACCCGTCGGTGGCGGCACTCTGGAGGTTGGTACCTATGGTATGGTCAGCAATGTGTATCCCAGTGGCATCACCGGTCTAACCGACAAGTACACGGATGCGGCGCTTGACATGCAGTACGAGCACCCGGTGGCGCCGGATGACCTGCTCTCGATACACAGCAGCTATATGCACGAGAAACAGGCCCTCGATGCGACATTTGACGCAGACGGCTCAGCCAAAGCCAGCGATACCTTGAAGACTTTCCGGCTGGATGGCACCTACCATTCCGGTAACCAAGCCAGCTTCACACTGGGCTACTTCAATACTACCGGCAGTGCCGACGCATTGAAGTACGCCAATGGCAAGCCAGACAGCAACGGCGAGACCGTCCAAGCCAGTTACCTGCCTTGGCAGAACACCAAGCTGTCGGTGCAATATACCGCTTACAATAAGTTCGACGGCACCAGCAACAGCGCCGGCGACAACAACACACTTTACGTTGAAGCCTGGTTCGTGTGGTAAATACCGATGCGGCGGCCGGAATGTTCCATCCCGGCCGCCGCATCGTTCATTAAAGTTACGGCATTCCAACCGAAGGAGAGCCATTTGAACCCCTTGAAGCAGACACTGGCTTACGGCGCGCTCGTCGGTTGCATGCTTGCCGGCGCCCTGCCCGTTGCGGCTGACGATCTGCCGCTGACACAGCAGGTGGAACAATTGCGCCGCGAGGTTCAGGCGCTGCAAGCAAGAGTGCGGCAACTCGAACAGCAGCAACACACCGATGCAACGGCCGGACCCGTACCCGCTGCACCATCAGTCTCGACAACACGTGCATCATCCGGCACCACGACGCCGCAGATCGCAACCGTTGCGCCGCCGACTTCAGTAGAACCCGCTCTGCAAAGCCTGGGACGACTCAAAGCCGCGTGGAAGGGCATCGATTCCGGCATGAGCGAAGCGCAAGTCCGCGACCGGCTCGGAACGCCGGGGCGCATCTTCACGCTCGCGGGCAAAACTATCTGGTATTACAGCTACGAGGGTGTGGGCAGCGGTTCGGTGGCGTTCTCAGCCAACAGCAAAAAGGTCACCGACTGGCAGAATCCGCCCTTCGGTTTCTGGTAACTGGAATCCGGTTCATTCATTAAAGAAGTATCGACTCTCCGCGGTCATTACGCCGACCGGACGAGGAGCGGTGTATATGCACCCGTCGAAAAAATGATAACCGCCCACCGTTGCGGGAGCACGCTTGGCCGACACTCTAGCAATACGGAGGTTTTCGATGGAAATCAGTTTGCGTGACCTGCTCACGGTAATTCATGGCACGGGCTTCGGTGCGCTATTCATGCTGGCGTTCTCCGGGGCGATCGGGGAACTGCACGGCGCATGGTCAGCGACACCTCAGGAGACCCTGGATACCAGGGGGCAGATGATGCTGCGGGTGTATCTGGTCGGTATGGTGGCGTTGGCTTGGCTCACGGTCCTCTCGGGCGCCTACATTATCTACCCCTGGTATCGCGCTGTACCGCCGGCGGGTGTGGTCGATCTTACGGCCTTCCCAAGAAGCCTCCTCCTGTCCAGCCCTCATACCAGCGGTTGGCATAATGTTGGTATGGAGTGGAAGGAGCACATCGCATGGTTCGCGCCCATCGCGATGACGATGGTGGCGTATGTGTATTGGAAGTACGGTCGAGGCATGAACAGGCATCGTGTGATGCGGGTCACGGTGCTCGGCTTCACCGCGGCCGCCTTCATCGCCACCGGCGTGGCGGGGGCCTTCGGCGTCTTCCTCAACAAGTTCGCACCGGTGCATGGCGGTGAGACGATCCACTTGATGCAAGGAGAGTGATCATGGCCAACATCGATGCTTCTTCAACCGTGAGCCTCACCCCCAATGGCGATGGCATGGCGGCGATTCTCGCTGCCGGCATCGGCTGTGGAGCGCTGGGCATGTTTGCTTTTCTGGGCGATGCCTTCAAGGGCATCGGCCAGTTCTTCAACTTCTATTATCCCGCCGGTACGCTTTCGGGCGTTACGGACACCGCAATCATCGTCTGGCTCGCCAGCTGGTATGTGCTGACAAAGCGGTGGGGTGGTCGAGACGTGGCTGCAGGCCGGGTAAGCCTCATCGCTTTTATGTTGCTGGTGGTGGGTTTCTTGCTCACATTTCCACCGTTCATGGACCTGCTGCAGGGCAAGTAGCGGGATCACGCAACAACGAGATAGACCGCAGACCTCGAGCAAAGGCGATTCCTTATGCCCATCGACCGTCGTGAATTTCTGAAGCTCGGGGGGCTAGCCACCCTGGGCAGCAGCTTGCCAAACTTGGTGCGCGCGTCGTCCGTGCTGGCGACGACCACCCCACCCATCGCCAACGGCAAGGCCGACTACACTCTGCGCATGTCCCGCAGCCTGATCGAACTGGCACCGGACCACATAGTTTCAACAACGGTCTTTAACGGCCAGTTCCCTGGGCCACTGCTGCGCTTCAAGGAAGGTCAGCGGGGTGTCGTCGACATCCACAACGACACCGACATACCCGAACAGTTGCATTGGCACGGCCAATTCCTGCCGGTGGATGTGGATGGTGCCGCCGAAGAAGGCACGCCGTATATTCCGGCCCGCGGCATGCGCCGGATCGCCTTCACACCCGGGCCCGCAGGCATGCGCTTCTATCACACGCATGTAGCCGCCCGCGACAACCTCACGCTCGGGCAGTACAGTGGTCTGGTAGGTCCCGTTTATATCGAGCCGAAACACGAACCGGGCGCCTACGATCGAGAGGTGTTTCTCACCCTCAAGGAATTCGACCCGTTATTCAGCAAGGGCGGTGACATGGCGATGGACTTCCTGAGCCCTTCTGATCGCGACCACACGTTGGAGGCGCGCGGCGAGAACGCAATGAAGGACTCGCTGACTCAGGGTCAGCCACACGGCTATGAGGTTGGCTATCAATCATTCGCAATCAACGGCCGCATGCTCGGCCACGGCGAGCCTATCCGGGTGAAGGCCGGCGAGCGTGTGTTATTCCATGTGCTGAACGGCAGCGCCACCGAGATTCGCAGCCTCGCGTTGCCTGGCCATACGTTCAAGGTGATGGCGTTGGATGGCAACCCGGTGCCCCATCCGATCGAAGTGCCGGTGCTGTGGATTGGCACGGCCGAACGCATCAGCGCCATCGTTGAGATGGCGCATCCCGGCGTCTGGGTGCTGGGCGACTTGGCCGATGACGATCGGGAGCACGGCATGGGTATTGTGATCGAATACGCGGGGCATCGCGGCAAAGCCCGGTGGGCGAAGCCCAAACCGTTCCAGTGGGACTACCGGCGCTTCGCACTGCCGAACGCGCGTCTGGAAACGCCGGACGAAGTGATCGAAATGAGTTTCGCCAAGCACAACGCGGCGGAGCGCGGGTTCAACGTCTGGACTATCAACGACGTCGCGTTCGATATGGCGACGATGCAGCCGATGTTCCGTTTGCAGCGCGGGAAACGCTACCGCCTGCGCATGCACAACGCCAGCGACGACATCCACCCGATACACCTGCACCGACACAGCTTCGAGATCACCCGCATCGCCGGCCAGCGGACCGGCGGCGTGATCAAGGACGTGGCCATGCTGGGCGGCTATCAGACCATGGAGGTTGACTTCACCGCCGATCAGCCGGGCCTGTCGCTGTTTCACTGCCACATGCAGCTGCACATGGATTTCGGTTTCATGGCGCTGTTCGACTGCGCATGAGGTCGACGTATCAGCGGTCACCGGAAGCGGTAATGTTCTCCGCCGCCGGGCAGGTCGTGGGTGCACAGAATCCACTCTTCGGCTTCTGGTAAGTATAAGGATTTACAGGCGTCTTGCGAAGCTCTCCGCAAAGCGATCAACGGCAGCCCAATCGGTATACTCGTAGTCGCGCGACATATCGGTATCGCCGCCGGCGAAGCCGACGATCATGCGCATCAACTGGCGTTTGAACACACCATACTTGCTGTATTGCAGCGCCCCGGCAAAGCTCGCCGTGAGTGTCGGCCGCCAGTCCGTCTGGCGCAGAAAGGTTTCCAGGTAGCGCTGCGCCGTCGCCGGTTTTGCGCCCGGCCCGCCGCTGCTCAGACTGACAGAGAAGAAAGCGGTCGGCCGCGCCGCCAGTACAAGGCTGTGACGGCGTAACAAGCTCCGCAGAGCGCGCGGATGCGCGCCGTAGTGTATGGATGCACCGACGATCACAGCGGCATAAGCCGCGATATCCGGCTGGCCCGAAACGCCATCGGCACGGCAAGATTCCACTTCATGACCAGACTCCCGCAGCAGCTGCGCGATCCGCGCGGTAATCCGGGCGGTATGGCCTTCGCGTGTGGCGTAGAGAATCAGAATACGTGGCATGGCGGTGATAAAGGCATCAGCCGATAAAGGGCTTGGTGATTTTGCGCACTGTGACGCGGGGTCCGCGCCGGACCGACTCTTACCCCACTTCATAACACAGCGACGCGCCAGGCACAGCGCCACCCACGGCATTTATTGATATGCGTCAACACACTTTTCGAGCCAGCCGCGCTTAATTGACACAGACAGAAACGTCAGTCGGTACTGACAATTGGAGGCTGCTATGAGTGCCCGTGTGATCATTGCGTCGTTGCTGCCATTGGTCCTGGTGGCTGGCTGCTCACAGGAACGGACGGTGAGTTACCGGAATGATGTCTACCCCATATTGAAAAAGAACTGTTACGAGTGCCACAACACCAACGGTGAAGGCTACAAAAAGAGCGGCCTCAGTTTGGAAAGCTACGAGACCCTGATGAAGGGCACGAAGTTCGGCCCGGTACTGGTGCCCGGTCAGAGCGTTTCAAGCACGCTGGCGCGGCTGGTGCAAGGCAAGGCGGACCCTTCCATCAATATGCCGCACAAGCGCGATTCCCTACCTGAAGACCAGGCAAAAATAATCGTGAAGTGGATCGATCAGGGCGCCAAGAATAACTGAGCGCCAGCGTACGCCTGGAAGTACACCACACCTCGACACCGCGACTCAGGCAGTGCCAACAAGCCGCCGAGAAAGCGGCTTGTTTGTGTGCAGCGGTGTCATGAACAGTCGGACGCCGGTGCCGAAGCGGCTGCCTCTCGCGCCAGGTAGAGCCAAGTCTCGACCACGGAGTCGGGATTCAGCGACAGGCTCTCGATCCCTTCATTCATCAGCCATTTCGCAAGGTCGGGATGGTCGGATGGGCCCTGGCCGCAAATGCCGACATACTTGCCCGCGTTGCGGCAGGCCTGGATTGCCAAGTGCAGCATGTGCTTCACCGCCGGGTCACGTTCGTCAAATTCAGCGGCGATGATCGCCGAATCGCGGTCGAGTGCCAGCGTCATCTGGGTCATGTCGTTGGAGCCGATCGAGAAGCCATCGAAGTGCTCAAGAAACTGTTCCGCGAGCACGGCATTGGAAGGAATCTCACACATCATGATGATGCGCAGACCGTTCTCGCCGCGCTTTAGTCCGTTCCTGGCCAGCAGTTCGATGACTTGTTTGGCTTCGTTCAGCGTGCGGACGAATGGCACCATGATCTCCACATTGGTGAGTCCCATTTCATCACGCACTTTCTTCAGTGCGCGGCATTCCAGTTCGAAGCAGTCGCGGAAACTCGCGGCGATGTAGCGTGCCGCGCCGCGGAAGCCGAGCATAGGATTCTCTTCATGCGGTTCGTATTTCGCACCGCCGGTGAGGCTCGAATACTCATTCGACTTAAAATCCGACAAGCGCACGATCACTGGCTTGGGCCAGAACGCCGCGCCCAGCGTGGCGACGCCCTCGACCAGTTTTTCAACATAAAAGGTCACCGGATTGGCGTAGCCGGCGGCATGCTGTTCAACCGCCAGTTTCAAATCGGCCGGTAAATCAGGATAGGCGAGCACCGCGCGGGGATGCACGCCGATCATGCGCGCGATGATGAATTCGAGCCGCGCCAAGCCGACACCGTCGTTCGGCAGTCGTCGAAACTCAAACGCAAGCTCGGGATTGCCGACGTTCATGGTGATCTTGAGTGGTGCTTTGGGCATTGCGTCGAGTGACAGGTCGATGACTTCTGTCTCCAGAATACCGCGATAGACAAAGCCGGTATCGCCTTCCGCGCACGACACCGTCACCGGCTTGCCGTCTTTCAATACCTGGGTGGCATCGCCGCAACCCACGACCGCCGGAATACCGAGTTCGCGCGCGATGATGGCGGCATGGCAGGTGCGGCCGCCGCGGTTGGTGACGATAGCCGCGGCGCGTTTCATCACCGGCTCCCAATCGGGATCGGTCATGTCGGTGACCAGCACGTCACCCGCCTGCACCCGGTTCATCTCTGCGACGCTCTTGACCAGTCGCACATTGCCGCTGCCGATGCGCTGGCCAATCGCGCGGCCCGAGACCAGTACGTCGGAGCGCTGCTTGAGTCGATAGCGGCGCAGGGCATCGAGCTTCTCGCTGGCCTTCACTGTTTCCGGCCGCGCCTGCAGGATATACAGCTTGCCGTCCACGCCGTCGCGGCCCCACTCGATGTCCATCGGCCGTTGATAGTGCTGCTCGATGATCAGCGCGTAGCGTGCCAGTTCCTCGACCTCGGCATCATTGATGGAAAACCGGCGCCGCTCGGC
>JBGPWJ010000066.1:0-10984 GCA_041492115.1 Gammaproteobacteria bacterium | reverse complement strand
TCCGCTCACTTCTGGGTAACGCCAGAGGCAGCGGTCAAACGGCGGCAATGTCACGCTATGGAAATTATTCCCTGCACGCGAAACTGTTTGTATTTGACCGCCAGAAGCTGTTCATAGGTTCAATGAACTTTGATCAACGATCGATGCATCTTAACACCGAGATTGGCTTGATCATTGACAGTCCCGCGCTTGCTCAACAGATTGCTGCGCGATTCGAAGCCATGGTGCAACCGGTCAATTCCTACGTGTTGGCATTGCGTCCGAACGCCGCGGGTGGCTCACCAAGTTTGGTGTGGCGCACACAGGAAGACGCCAAAGCCGTTGAGTACGACGCGGAACCGGCCCGGAGTGGTTGGCAAAAGACCGAAGTCAATATTTTATCGCTACTGCCAATGGATAAGGAGCTATGAACATACGATTGACAACGGGTTCGGTACTGATGCTGGGGCTCTTGTTGGCGCCAGCTGCGCGTGCGGAGCCCCCGACAAATGTGCAAATTGAAGTTAATTTTTTGCTTGGCTATGTCGAGGGGTCGGGGTGTGATTTTTATCGCAACGGCACCTGGCACGACTCGAAAGCGGCGCAAGCGCATTTGCGCGACAAGTACAAATACCTGGTGACAGGAAATCAGATTATTACCACCGAAGACTTTATCGAAAAGGCTGCCACTAAAAGCAGTTTTACCGGTGAACCGTATAAGGTGAGGTGCAATGGCGGCGCAACAGTGACGAGTAACCAATGGCTGCGCGCCGAACTTGCGCAGCTTCGGACATTTTAATTGTTGTAGTCGCGACTACCACACATCAGTAGAAAAACACTGCTCGTCAGAACCCGCGCCCGCTCCGTGACCTCTGAGTTCTCTGTGGCCTCAACTGCATTTTCTAGGTTCAGTGGAGCAAGCATGACCTCTCACCATTATCTGCATACCGGCCAACGCACCTGCCATGCCGACGATGGACACGAGGTACTGTGCGAAGGTTCCGGACAGGATGCATCGTTTGCCGTTGGCACGTCCTGGCCGGAACCGCGATTCGACTTGCGCGACGACGAGGTTATGGACCGGCTGACTGGTCTGACCTGGTGTCGTAGTGCCAATCTCGCGGAATTTCCACTCACCTGGCAGGAAGCACTGGATTTCGTCGCGACCATGAACCGCGAACAGCGTTTTGGCCAGCGCGACTGGCGCATGCCCAATCGCCGCGAATTGCGTAGTTTGCTCAGTCTGCAAACCAAATTGCCTGCCCTGCCTGAGCGACACCCGTTCATCAATGTGTTCAACGGCTGGTACTGGACCGCGACGACGGCGGCCATCAGCCCGGCGCACGCCTGGTACGTGGCGCTCGATGGCGCACGCATGTTTTACGGCGGCAAAGATCAATCCTTCATGCTATGGCCGGTACGTGGGGAAGGCCTGAGCGTTGTCCCGCGAACGGGCCAATGCCTGTGCTACGATGCCGCCGGCAACGTCATTTCATGCACCGGCTCCGGTCAGGACGGCGAATTGCGTTATGGCGCCCCGTGGCCTGAACCACGTTTCGAAATTCTTCACGCCGGCGTACTGGATCATCTCACCCGACTGCTCTGGCGCCGCAGCGCGAACCTCACACCGCAGCCGGTGGTCTGGCGCGAGGCATTGGCAGCGGTGGCCGAGCTTAACCACGAAGGCGTGGGATGTGTTTGGCGGCTGCCAACGATCAACGAACTGGAGTCGTTGGTGGATTGCTCCGCCCACAGCCCGGCCTTGCCGTCCGGGCATCCTTTCGCCGACGTGCAGGACATTTACTGGTCGTCTACCACCAGCCTGTTCGAACCCGATTGGGCCTGGGCCCTGTACTTGGAAAAAGGCGCGATGGGCGTCGGACAAAAGCGGTTCGCACAATTTTCGGTATGGGCCGTGGCAACTTTCGATTGAATCATGGCCATCACTTTTTACGAATGACAGCAACAATTCCAACAATGACTACAATCACGACCAGGACCATCCATAATCCGCCCCACCCACCCATGTAACCGGTTCCCCAGCCTCCCATCCAATCACCTCGCATCATGGTCATCACCTCTTGATTTTTGATTGCCGCCTATCGTTACGGCAGGTCACGGCAATTATTTCCCGCCCCAGCAAAATGCTCCGTGCGCTGACGTACACAAAGAAGAAAAACTGCCAGAGTCGGACCAGTTTATTAGATCAGCGCAACCCAACTGTATAAGTGGAACTTCACAACGAACGTACGCTCCGCTCTTCGCGAGCGGCGCGTTCTGGCCGATGGCTGCCAACGACCATTCGCTGCGGAGTGGAGTGCCCCAGCAGATATAAGTACAATGGCTCTTTCTTCGCAGCCGGCCCCCTACCAACCTGAGCGGGAAGGGGGCCGGCGTCTCGTTAGGCAGCGAGCATTCACTGTAAAGATTTAGTCGCCACCCTGTCGGAAACGACTTTCCTGAAGTCAGGTGCCGCTATTCACGTGAGCGATTTCCGACACCAGGACGTCGTTCACTTGCCGTCCTTCTTGTTCACGTTCGGGTTGTCGGGGTTCTCCTGTGGCTGTGTCACGCTCCGGCACTGACGCACGTCCTGGTGTTGCCGTATTGCCTGGCGCTCGCACTCGGTCTGGCGCTGCTGCGGCGTAGCGGCCTTGCGCAGGCGCTGCTCCTGCTGCGGCGTAGCGGCCTGGCCCTGTTGCTCGGCGGCTTTCTGCTCGTTGTCGGCTTTGTTGCGCTGACGCCGCTCCTGCTGCTGCGTCTCAGCCTGGCGCTGACGTTCGGCCTGCTGTTGCTGGGCGGCTTTCTGTTCACTGTCGGTCTTGCGCTGACGCTGCTCCTGCTGCCGTGACTCGGATTGGCGTTGACGTTCGGCCTGCTGTTGCTCGGCGGCCTTCTGCTCACTGTCGGCTTTGCGCTGACGCTGTTCCTGCTGTTGTGTCTCAACTTGACGTTGACGTTCGGCCTGCTGTTGCTGAGCGGCTTTCTGTTCACTGTCGGCCTTGCGCTGACGCTGTTCCTGCTGCTGTGTCTCGGCTTGTCGTTGACGTTCGGCCTGCTGTTGCTCGGCGGCTTTCTGTTCACTGTCGGTCTTGCGCTGACGCTGCTCCTGCTGCGGCGCATCGCCCTGACTTTTTTGCTCATTGCCCCGACCGTGGTCGCCTGTCCCGGGCTTAGATCCGTTCCCGGGCTCGGCCGATCGATCCAGCGGTTGCAGCTGACCGGATGCGGCAGCGCCTGCGCCGGACTTATCGCCACCGCGGCGGGATCCCGCTGCACGCGCGTCCACCGCGCCGCGCTGTTCACCGATCACGCGCACGTTATGCGCAGTGTTGACGTCGCTACTCTGCACGGATTTGCCGGCGTGGGGCTCCAGCGCCCGCCCGGGATTTTTCTGCAACTGCTGTTCGCGCGCGGCAAACGGACGCTCGCCGGGCGGTGGCGCATTGCGCACGAAGACCCGACGGTCGAACGCTTCACGCGATGGACGCGCCCCGGCGGCCGTACCCGCGCCGATCACGCTGCGCACACTCGGTGCAATCGGGGCGATGCGCGTGATCTCGCCGGTAGTGACCGCATTGCGGTCGAGACGAAGCGCCGCCCGTCGCACCGGTTGCGCATTCACGAACACGGTGCGGGGGACCGCTGTGACGGCGCCTGCAACCGTGCGGTTGGCATAGTTCACATGGTTGACATTGATAGTGCCGCTGGAATAATTGTTATAGACGTTGTTGATGACCGTGTTGTTGACCACCGTATTGTTGACGTTGACCCGGGTGAAATAGTCGCGGCTGGCCTGATAGGACGGCACGTAGACTTCGCGCGGCCCAAGCGGGAACCAGCCGATTGGCGAACTATCGCCGCCGAGCGAGAGCGATACGCTCCAACCACGGCCGCCGACGAATGCGACCAGCGCAGGTGCGTAGATGGGGCGAACATTGCGCGGTCCCGGAATCCAGCCCCAGCGATTAGATACGTTGACCCAACGTCCGTAGTGCGAGGGTGCGAAGCCCCAGGGCGCGTCGTCCACCCAGGTCCAGCCCCACGGTTCCTGCCAAACCCAATGACCATCCCGGTAGGGCGCCCAATCGGCGTCAACACGGTTGGGGAACCACACGGTGCCGTAGCTGCTCACCGGGCGCCAGCTACCATACTCATCCAGGTCCTCGTAGCCCACCACATCGTCGTCGATGTAGCGCAGCGACGCGGAACGGTCTAGGAGTCGGTCGCGCTCGTTACTGTAACGATCGAAGTCGTCTTCACGCGGCAGGCCGTACATCTCGTAATCGCGCAGATCGGCGCCGTTGAAGCGCACCGTATCGCCTGCGCGCAATGGGAAATTGGCGTTATCGCCGTTGGCCTCACCAGCGCCTTCCCACACCACGATGGTGGTTACATCGTCGTGCGGGTCGACATCGATGCGATAGCGTCCGGCACGGTTGATGGTGAACGCCAGCGTCGGCGTAGCCACCTCAAAGGTCTGCCCGGGATACATGCGCCGCACGCTCAGGTTGAGTGTGCCCTGCGTCAACTGGATCTGCGCGATACGATCGCTCAGGTCCAGGATCTCAACGCTGGTGTTTGACCCGAGC
Organism: Gammaproteobacteria bacterium; assembly: GCA_041492115.1. Taxonomy (GTDB): domain Bacteria; phylum Pseudomonadota; class Gammaproteobacteria; order JBBQDK01; family JBBQDK01; genus JBBQDK01. The sequence continues at coordinate 6,413 of JBGPWJ010000066.1, read as the reverse complement.
CGGATGGCGGCGCTACCCACCTGAAACTCTGCGCGGGCATCACGATCGGTCCAGAGCCGATCGCCGCGGATCAGCGGACGATTGCGCACCACGCTGACCCACTCGTTCTCGCCGGCCGGCGAGTAGCTCACCTCGCCTTGGGTGTTGTCCAGGCGCGCCACGCGCCCCGGAGGATCGGCATAGGCCGCGCTCGCGACCGACGCAGCGCACAGCGAGAACAGCAGCACGCCCGTGAGGGCAAGTAAGCGCGATGGATTCGACATGGTGTATTCCTCTTAATTCTTTGCCCGCACGATCAATAGCAACACGCCGGCGATGGGGGCCTTGCGCCGACACAGGCCGGAATGTTCACCGTTCCTGCTGCCTGGCTACTGCTCTGAATCCTGATGAGTTGCTCAACCCAGACGTCAAGACAAATGCCTTGGGCAAGAGCCGCCCGACCAACAAGGCCGAGATGATCGCCAGCGTCCGTGGCCATCTTTACCGTCGGCAAAAAGCAACCTCACCTGATAGGAATCTGTTTCAGGATCCGTTATGCCGCTGGACCAAAATCACGCACTATTTGCCGGCCTCCTCAGTAATAAAAGACCGACCTCGATTTTGTTGGAACCGAGGCCGGCCCGCACAGGTATTAGCTAGGCGCTGGACGCATCTGATTAGCAGGGTATCTGCTTTGAACCAGAGCCTTAATCATCCTTCCTGATTTTAAGATTGCTCGTGACCGAAGTTACGCCTTCGACCGCGCGCGTGATTGAAACAGCTTTGTCCGCATCTGCCTTGGTTCTGACGTTTCCGCTCAAAACCACCGCGCCCTTGGCGTCGGTATCGACCTGAATATGGGCCAGACTGCTCATCTTTTCGTCGGCGAGCATGGCCTTGACTTTGGTCGTTATTACCGAGTCTTTGACGTATGTCAGAGGGTGCATACGGTCCGAGTCTCCATCAGCGGCATAGGCCGCAAGGGGAGCCAGAAAGGTACCGATGACGAAACAGGTTGTCGCGAGTTTGATTTTCATAGTCTGTCCTTTTAGGGAAGTGGGAAGTACGAATTGTCCGGGTATCATCAAAGAATATCTGTTCGCTGGCGCACATAGAGCAAGGCGGAAAAACTTGGCGCGAGCCTGCCGTTGCGAACCTATAAAGCATAGTCTGTTTACGTACACACGCCGGTTCCGTCCAATATTGAACGTGCGCTTGGGAGAAGATTGACCGGCCGCTTCGGGTGGCACTTGACGGTCGGATACCGCCCGTCATAGATCAAGTCTGGGCTACTACACTCTCTACAAATCCGCATGCCTCATACCCGGCTTGCAGGGTGCGCTTGCGCACACGCCTCCGGGCCTCCTGGGCGCGTACCACGAGCCGATCAAGCGGACATAAGACAATTGGCGCGCGCTACGCGCCCTACATACTCGCCCGATAGGAGAGGGAGAGCCTTGACTCGCCTGGAGTATTTCGCGCCCCGGAATCTTGTCTTGTAAGTTCTCCAAAAGTTCTCTATGCTGTTTTCACGCCCTGGAGACCTGCCATGCTCACGACACTGGAAAGCCGCATCCTGGATTTTGTCCGCGTTCATCTCGACCGCCACGCGCACGGGCCGACCTTGACCGAGATAGGCGCGGCGGTGGGCGTGCAATCCAAAGGCACGGTGCATCGTTACATCCAGTCGCTGACCGACAAGGGTTATGTGCAACGGCAGCGCGGCTGGCGCGGCATCGGCCTGACGACACCGCCCTCGGCGGATGCCCTGCCCTTGCTCGGACGCATCGCGGCGGGTCGGCCGATCGAGGCGATTGCCGATCAGCAGTCGCTGGATCTCAATGCGTTGTTCAATGGACCGAAGCGCTTCGTGTTGCAGGTCAGTGGCGAGTCGATGATCGAGGCGGGCATTCTCGATGGTGATCTGGTGGTCATCGAACGGCGCGACGCGGCGCGCGATGGCGAGATCGTGGTAGCACTCATCGACAACGACGAGGTGACATTGAAGCGCATCAAGCAGCACCGCAATGGGCAGATCGAATTGATTCCCGCCAACCACGCCATGACCTCGTTGCGCTACGCGGCCGAGCGCGTGCAGATTCAGGGCGTGCTGGTCGGGCAGATGCGTACCTATGAGTGAGCCTGCCATGACCGTTGCACACCCTGCCCTCTGGCCGCGCGCCATCATCCTCGTCGACATGAACGCCTTCTTCGCGTCCATCGAACAGCGCGACCGCCCCGAGTGGCGCGGCCGGCCGGTGGCGGTGACCAACGGCTTGCAGGGCACCTGCATCATCACCTGTTCGTACGAGGCGCGCGCCTACGGCGTCAAGACCGGCATGCGGCTCAAGGAAGCGCGGCGGCTGTGTCCCGGTCTCATCCAATGCCCGGCGCGGCCGCAACGCTATGCGGCGGTATCCACTGCCATCATGGATGCGCTGCAAAGCATCACGCCGGATATCGAAGTGTTCTCGGTTGACGAGGCGTTTCTCGATGTGACGCGCTGCCAGCGTCTGCTGGGCACACCGGAACAGATCGCACAGCAGGCGAAAGAAGTGGCGTTCGCCGCCTCCGGCGTGTTGTGCTCGATCGGCGTGAGCGGCGACAAGACCACGGCCAAGTATGCCGCCAAGCTCAACAGGCCCAACGGGCTGACGATCATTCCGCCGTGGGAGGCACGCGAACGGTTGCGCACTGTGCGCGTCACCGAACTGTGCGGCATCGCCGAAGGCATCGGCGGATTTCTCGCCAAGCACGGCGTGTATACCTGCGGCGATATGGAGAAGCTGCCAATCAGCGTGCTGGCGCGGCGCTTCGGCAATCCCGGCCGGCGCATCTGGCATATGTGTCTGGGACAAGACCCGGAGCCCATGCACATCAATGTGCCGGCGCCAAAATCCATCGGCCATGGCAAGGTGCTGCCGCCCAACACGCGTGCGCGCGCGGTACTGACCACGTATCTTTTGCACATGAGCGAGAAGGTCGCCGCGCGGCTGCGCCGTCACGGCATGCAGGCGAGCCGCTTCTTCATCGGCCTGCGCTGCAACGACGGCTGGATCGGCGGCAAGTTCAAAACCGTGCTGCCCTGCGCCGACAGTCACGCCATCATGACACTATGCGAAGCAGTGCTCGATCACTACTGGCAGGGCCGCGGCATCCATCAAGTGCAGGTGACCGCGCTCGATCCGCGCCCCGCCGATCAGCAGCGCGAACTGTTCGACGACTCACCGAGCAACGCCAGCGCGGTGCACGCGGTGATGGATCGCATCAACCAGCGTTACGGCGAATTCACACTGGCGCCGGCGCGCCTGCTGAACCGCTCGTCCATGCCCAACGTCATCGCACCGGCGTGGAAACCGCATGGCCACCGGCAAACGATTTAAGAAAGCGCTACCCTCCAAGGTGCCTTCCGCAAGCACCCTCTCCCTGTGCGCGGGGAGAGGGATGGGACGAGGAGTGGATTCATCAATATTGGGCGTACCACGCGCCGATGAATTGCGGCCGTGCCGAGCCCAGCGTGCTGCGCACCTACACGTCCTATGTAACAACGGCCTGCAAGGGTGCGCCACAGCGACGGCAGATGTAGGCGCTGCCCTGCTGCTGACGGTTGTGGCGGGTACTGGTGAGTTCGTGGCTACGACAAGCGCAGCGGTAGGCGTGGCGCTGCTGGCGCCGCACCGGAACGCCATGCAATGTGTAACGGCCGGTGGCTTTGGGTTTGATGCCGAAGTCCTGCATCACGCGCCGCCACTCCACGCCATGCGGCCGGGTGCGCGCGCCGTGCAGGCGATACACGAGATAGTGCGCGACTTCGTGCACCACGGTGTCGTAAAGATGATGTTCGAAGTCGGCGGCGAACACCCACGGGTTGTAACGGATCACGCATTGCCGGGAGCGTGCCGTCCAGCGGAACTGACCGGCGGCTTGGCCGCGCAGATCGAACAGCACCTCCACCGGCGGCAGTTTGCGTCCATACAGAGCGGCGGCGCGCGTCAGACATTCCTGCGTGTACGCGATGACGCGCTGCTGCTGGTCGGCATCGATGGGACGGAGTTTTTCCACGGCTGACATCACAGACCCCTGCCGTCAGGCGATTGGCTGTCAGCCATGATACGCCGCCTCGGATTCCAGATAGGCGATTTCAGCGGCGCTGCTGGCGCGACCCAGCAGGGCATTGCGATGCGGAAAGCGGCCGAAGCGCTGCACGATGTCGCGATGGTGCTGCGCCCATTTGAGCGTGTCTTCCATGCCGGGCTGCGCGAACAGTCGCACCGAGTAATCCTGGTCGGCGGAATCTTCACTGTGCATGAAGGGCAAATACAAAAAGACGCGCCGGCTGTTGTCGAGCGCACCATCAAAGCCCCGCGCGATGGCACGCCGCGCCACGTCACGCGCGGCGGCCTCGGTGGCAAAAGCCTCGGGGCGGCCGCGATACATGTTGAGCGGCAACTGATCGAGCACGATCACCAGCGTCAGCGCGCCGCTTGCCGAGTCTTCCCAATCTTTGAGGGCATTGACGCGCGCCGCCTGCCATGTATCCACAAAGCGCTGACGCACCTCGGCATCGAATTCGGGCGTCGATCTGAACCACAGCGGGCGGACCCGCGCCGAGAACCAGAAGTCCAGGATGCTGTCCGGGCTGCAGAGTGCCGGTGTGGCGGGTTGCTGGCTGTTTGGCATGGCTCATCCGCCCGGACAAGGTGGGCGGTTCGGACAAAGAAAAGACCCGTCCCCGGGGTTCCGGGGACGGGTTATAAGTTTACTACATGGAGCGGGAGAATCGATTACTGTGACCGGCCCGCCCGGCAGAAGTTCCCCAGGTTGCCGTGGCCGGCTCAATTCACCTTGCCGCAATCGGCCGTGAGCCATCGGCCGCTCATCTGGTTGTTTACGGCGCCGTTGGGTAAATTCATTTTGATCGTGCTCTTGACGCGTTCACGCGACAGCGCCTCAAGGTGCATCACGCCGCTGCGGGGGGCGGAGCCGGTGCATTGGATCTTGAATTCCTGCACCGTGCGCGTGGCGGTTAGCGTTGTGTGCGTACATTTCTCATTCTCTGCATCATCCTTTTTATCAAAGGCACGGTTCAGATCCTGCTGAGTCATGCAGATTTTGTCGGTATGACTCTGCGGTGCCTGTGCCTGACGCTTTTTCATGATGACCTCAATGCGCGCGCGTTGCTCGGGCGACATTTCCTTCAGGGTGGATTCCGGTATGGGCATGCCGCTCATCTGTGTTGTGTAGGTTATTTCCCAGAGACCCAGCTTCACATCCAGCGGGTCGGCGTGCACCGACAGCGTGGACAGCAGCAGCGTGACGGCAACCCCGGTCAGGACATGTTTGTTGTTCATTGTGACGCTCCTTAAGAAGGATAGCGGTAGCGGATAGAGACTGATCAGCGCCGTGCAGTATATCGAAAAGCAGGGCATGTGCTCCTGACATCGTACACGGCGGTCATCCCGCCAGTGATTGCCTGCCTGCCGACAAAATCCTGTCACCCGGCCTCCCCTTCCATTACCCTGCGAGAAGCAATCTCCCTCTAAAGTCATGAACATAGTCAAGACACCGAAACTGGCTTGGATGTTGCTGGGTGTTGCTTACTCCCGGAGCAAGCGAGGATGTAGACAGTGGCGATTCCAGACCGCATTCAGAGCTACCTGCATCACCGGGGCGTGAGCCATAGCGTGCTTACCCATCTGCCAACTGAAACATTACAGCAGGCGGCGCGCGCCACCGGCATCGCCCCCGGACGACTGGCCCGCGCCGTCGTGTTGCTGGACGGCAAGGGCCTGATCATGGCCGTGCTGCCGTCGGATCACCTGCTCGATTTCACCGCGCTGTGCGCCTTGCTCAACCGGGAACTGGAACCGATCCCGCTGACACAACTGGCCGACATTCTGGATGACTGCGAACCCGGCACCTGTCCGCCGCTCGGCGCAGTGTATCGCCTGGAAGAAGTGGTGGACACCGCCCTGCTGGAACAGTCCGAGGTGTATTTCGAAGCCGGCACGCACACGGAACTGGTGCGACTGTCGGGCGATGCGTTTCGCTCACTCAAGCGGGATTGTCGCACCGGCAGCTTCTCCAAGCCGCACGAAGACCTGCGCCAGATTGCCTCGATGTCACCCGATGCGGCGGATCCAACACAGCTGCGGCACACCATCAATCAATTCACACCGGCCCATATCAAGCGCAACATCGAAGAGTTCATCGAACTACCCGCGATGCCGAGCAGCGCGCAGGCGATTCTCGGCATCTATGCCAATCCCAAGGCCGATGTCGATGATCTGGCCAGTATCGTGGAACGCGATCCAGGTCTCGCCGCCAAGGTTATCCGCCATGCCAGTTCCGCACTGTACGGTTACAAAGGCAAACTGACCTCCATCAAAGACGCGATCGCGCGCGTACTCGGTTTTGACATGGTGATGAATCTG
>JBGPWJ010000082.1:0-10014 GCA_041492115.1 Gammaproteobacteria bacterium | reverse complement strand
GGAGCGGGGCGAGTCGATCGAGATACTGCTGCGCAAGACCGACTGGTTCAAGGTGTGCACCGCGCGTGGCATGCAGGGTTGGGTGACGCGCGAGCAGATTGAACAGACGCAACTCGCCGCCGGCCAGCCCTTGCAGTTGGCAGATGCGGGCCGCGACGACTACAACCGACGGCACTGGGAGCTGGGTGCACTGGGTGGAAGCTTCGGCGGTGCGCACATCGTTACCGTGTACGGCGGCTATGCTTTCGCGCCGACGCTGGCGACTGAGCTGTCGCTGTCGCAGGTGCTTGGCACATTCTCCGACAGCCTGATGCTGAATGTGAATCTGCTGGCGCAGCCGTTTCCGGAGTGGCGCGTGTCACCGTTCTTCGCGCTCGGCAGCGGTGTGATACACACCGACCCGCAGGTCACGCTGGTGCAGAGCCAGAGTCGATTGGACGGTACCACGCACGTCGGCGTCGGCGTGCGCACTTACCTGGCACGCCGTCTATTGCTGCGCGCCGAGTACAACAACTATGTCGTATATCAACAGAGAGACAGTAATCAGGGGATCAACGAATGGAAAATTGGCTGCACGGTATTTTTCTGAAACGGCTCAGCATCGCGCTGCTGGCCTGCATGACGCTCGGGAGTGCGGCGGCATTCGCCGTGGATGATCAGGATGCACCGATCATCGATCCCGGCATCTCGCGGCGCGAGATCAAGACACCACACATCAGCAGCGCCGACTTCGAGCTCGGTGCCTATGCCGGCGTGATCAGTGTCGAGGACTTCGGTTCGAGTCCGGTCTACGGTCTGCGTGGCGCCTATCACATTACCGAGGATTTATTTGCCGAAGGTGCTTATGGCCGCAGCACCATCGGAAAAACCAGCTATGAAACGCTGAGCGGTGCGGCCCGCGTGCTCACCGATGCCGAGCGCGTTTACAGCTATTACAACATTTCGCTGGGTTACAACCTGTTGCCGGGCGAGGCCTTCATCGGCAGCAAACACGCCTTCAATTCGGCGCTGTATGTGATCGCCGGCGTCGGCAGCACCAATTTCGCCAACGACAGCCGCTTCACGGTGAACTTCGGCACCGGTTACCGCTTCCTCGCCACGGATTGGCTGGCCTTGCATGTCGACGTGCGCGATCACGTCTTCTCCAGCGATCTGCTCGGCACCAGCAAGACCACGCACAATCTGGAGTTCACCGGCGGCATGACGGTATTTTTCTAAGTGGAGGTGATCATGAACAGACGCTCTCGATTCATTCCCCGTGCCTTGCTTGCGGCCATACTCGCCGGCTGCTTGACCGGCGCGACGGCGGCAGCGCCGCAGCCGGCGCCGGATTTCACGCTCAAGAGCCTGAGCGGCGAGAATCTCAAACTCAGCGAGTTGCGCGGCCAGGTGGTGCTGGTCAACTTCTGGGCCTCCTGGTGCGGTCCTTGCCGGCAGGAGATGCCGCTGCTCGATGATCTCTATCAGCGCTATCAGAAACTCGGCTTCACCATCCTCGGCGTCAATGTCGAGCAGGATCCCGCGCCGGCGCAGGTAATACTCAAAGAACATCCGGTGCATTTTCCGGTGCTGTTCGATCCGCAGAGCATCGCCAGCAAGCTCTACAATCTCAACGCCATGCCCAGCACCGTGCTGGTGGATCGCAACGGTAATGTGCGCTATCTGCATCAGGGCTATAAGCCGGGCTATGAGCAGACGTATCAGCAGCAGGTCACTGAACTGTTGCGGGAGTGATCATGCCAGTGAATAAACATCTGCTGTTAATGCTCTGTCTGACGCTGACCGCGTGCAGCGATATCGAGCCGTGGGTCAAGCCCTATGAACGCGCCCATCTGGCGGATCCGATCATGAGCGCCGACCCCAATCCGGTTTCGACCGCTTACCTGAATCATGTGCATGAAGCACGTGAAGGCGCGCGCGGCGCCGATGGCGGGCATGGAGGTGGTTGTGGCTGTAATTAAATCGGCCTGGCCGCTGATTGCCGCCGGCCTGTTGCTCGAACATCTGCCGGCAGGCGCCGACGTGCTGCCGGAGCAGCGCGCCGATGCCTTGTATCATTCTTACTCCGGCGGCGGCGTCACGGTTAACGGCCCCTCGGTGCTGGTACTGAAACATGTCGGGCAGAACGCCGATGTGAGTGCCAACTACTATGTCGACACGGTCAGCAGCGCTTCCATCGATGTGGTCTCGACCGCCAGCCCCTATTCCGAACAACGTACCCAGGAAAACGTCAGCGTTGACTACCTGCACGCCAAGACCACGTTCAATCTTGGTTACACCAACAGTACGGAAAGCGATTACCAGGCCAACACCGCCAACTTCGACCTGAGCCAAAACCTGTTCGGTGACCTGACCACGGTCTCGATGGGCTACTCGCGTGGCTGGGACATAGTCGGCAAGAACGGCCAGCCGTCTTTCTCCGCCGATGTCAGTCGCCAGAACTATACGTTGGGGCTATCACAGGTGCTGACCAAGGATCTGATAGCGGATGTGAGCTATGAACAGGTCACCGATCAGGGTTTTCTCAACAACCCGTACCGATCGGTGCGCTATCTCGACTCAAGCAGTGGTAAGGGCTACAGCTACCAACCGGAAATCTACCCCAAGACCCACACCAGCAATGCCCTGGCCGCGAACCTGCGTTATTACCTGCCTTATCGCGCCAAGCTGCAGGGGCAATACCGTTTCTACACCGACACCTGGGGTGTCCAGGCCCACACCGTGGAGATTGGCTACACGCAACCGCTGCATGACAAGTGGAGTCTTGATGTCAGCTACCGGTATTACACACAGGGCAAGGCCAATTTCTACAGCGATCTGTTCCCGTACCAGAATGCGCAGAACTATTTAGCACGCGACAAGGAACTCAGCAGCTTCAATTCGCAGAGCTTCGGCATGGGCTTGAGTTATGACTTCACTCGCGCGGACTGGAAGGCCATCAACAAGAGCACCTTGAATGTGGCCTACAACCACATGCTGTTCACTTACCGGGATTTCCGCGATGTCACGAAAGGCGGCGCGCCGGGTCAGGAACCGCTTTATGGTTTTTCGGCCGATGTCGTGCAGTTTTATCTGTCGATCTGGTTTTAAGTCAATCTGAAGATTATGGCGTAGGCTGCAACGCGTCGCTGTAATGCAACATCCCGGCTTTGTCGACAATCACCGCCGCGATCCCCGGCAGTGAATTTACCAGCGCCATGCCGCGCCGCACGCCCATCACAAAGACACTGGTCGAGATGCCTTCAGTGGTCATGCCATCCGGTCCGATGATCGTGACGCTGTGAACCTCGCCGGGTGATTTTCCGGTCTTGGGATCGAGGATGTGGTGATGGCGCACGCCGTCTGCCTCGAAGTAGCGTTCGTAATCACCGGAGGTCGAGATGGCGGCATCGCTGAGCGGCAGCAGCGCCACTTCACGTTGGCGGTTACGCGGGTCGCGGATGCCGACCATCCAGGGTCGGCCCCGGTGATCGCCCAGCACACGGCTGTCGCCGCCCGCCGTGACCAAGGCGTGGCGGATGCCGCGCTGGCGCAGCATGGCGACGGACTTTTCGACGGCATAGCCCTTGGCGATGCCGCCCAGATCGATGCGCATGCCAGGCTGTTCGAAGCGCACGGTTTGTGCCGCGTGGTCCAGAACGACATGACGGTAATTCACTCCCGGCAATGCGTCCTTGATCTGCTCATCGGTCGGGTGCACGCCGTTGCGGTAGTCGTACAGATGCCCGACGCTGGAGAAGGTGACGTCAAAGACACCGTCCGTGAGGCGCGAGAATTCCAGACTCCGTTCGATGACATGAAACAACTCCGCACCAACCGCCACCGGTGCCTGCGCCGCCAGTGCGTTGACACGTGACAGTTCACTGTCGGGACGGAACGGGCTCATCAAATGGTTGATGTGGTGCATCTCGTCCATCACGGCCGATACTGCCGCGGCACCGTCCTGCTGGTCATCCGCCCATAACTCGACCCAGATCCGCGTGCCCATGATGGCTTCCTCGCCGCGCACCCAGGCGCCTTCGGTGCCCAGCGATAATTTCATGGAATACTGCATCGCGGCGCTCATGTGCCGACACTCGGCCGCTTGATGTGCGGGTTCTGCATTTGCTCAGGTCTGATCTCGGTCATAACACCTCTCGCATCATTTCTGTCCCTGCGGGACGGCTACGGTTGTGATGATATGATTTTAGTCAGGGATCGTTGTGCATTGCTGCGAAACAGGTCACAGATACACTTGCATGGTGGTGTCGCCTTGCCGCACAGCGCGGAGAGTTGGCGGCCTGTCGTGGATACGAATAATATCGGGGCAAGGCTGGTGCGGGCCTTCGGATAGCCCGGCATCCGCATTGCCTCCTCAGTGTCTGCACGTTTCGCTGTCGAGCATGAACACCCGCTTTAACCCCTGTACTCAGGCATGGCCACATACCCCGCTGATGCCGCACTGTCCGCATCCTCGGCCGGGGTGGTTTGTAGCACGAAGGCATTTTCTCCATGCCAATCAATTATGCAATCGCTGTATTTTCGATGCCTGATCGTGACAGCGGTGGAGCACAGCGCCCACTGGAGAATTTCCCAACTAGCGTTGCAACGGTAATTGCATCGAGCGTGTCGGGCAGCGGTTGAAATCCATGCTACCCTTTTATCAGATACGCGCTGCGGAATCGGCATTGCTTCTCGCCGCTGGCGCGACCACGGGGATATCACGCTTCCTCCTAGACGCCGCGGCGCCCGTACCACCCTGGCGGCGCAATCCGGGCAATGCGCACCATGACGCTACGCAACAAGTTCACCGCGCTGATCATCGCCACACTGCTGGGCGTCCTGGCGGTGGTGTATGTCGCGTCCAACATCATCCTGTTACGCGGTTTCGGCGCACTCGAGGAACGGGAGATGCACCAGAACGTCGAGCGTGTCCTGGATACCCTGCAACACGAGATTACCAGCCTGGACAGTCAGGCGAGCGACTGGTCTATCTGGGACGAGAGCTACGCGTTCGTGCGCAGCGGCGATCCGGTGTTCGTGCAGAAGAACCTGCCCCCGGAAACCTTTGCACGCCTGCGCCTCAATCTTATTCTCTACGTCGATAGCGCCGGCCGCGTCGTCTACGGCAGGAGCTTCGATCTGGACCGCGCCGTGGCGACGCCGAACCTGGCCGGCATCCGGCAGTATCTCGCCGCACATCCGCAACTCATCCGTTTCAGCGGCGCCGCCGACGGCAAGGCCGGCATCATCATGCTCGCCAACGGTCCCCTGCTGATCTCCTCGCGGCCGATACTCACTTCCGCCGGCGCCGGACCGATCCGTGGCGCGTTGCTGATGGGGCGTTACCTGAACCGTACCGAGATCGCACAGGTGTCGGACATCACACACCTTGCGCTGACGTTGCGCGGTTACGGCGAACCGGCATTGCCGCAAGACCCGGCGACCGTGCGTGCCACTGTGCTGAAAACTCATTCCGTGGTGCGGGCATTGGGTGACTCGCGTATCGCCGGCTATGCCCTGTTGCGCGATCTGTACGGTGAGCCCGCCCTGCTGCTGCGCGTGGCCGGCACTCGGGAAATCTACCAGGGCGGTGTTGCGACCCTGCATTATTTCATGGCATGGCTGACCGGTATCGGCGGCGCTTTTGCCATCGTCTTGCACCTGCTGATCGGCCGTCTGCTCACCACGCGGGACCGGGGCCGCGAAACCGAGGCGCGCTACCACGCGGTGGTGCAACAGTCGGGTGAGGGCATCTTCCTGGTCGATGCCGACAGCAAGCGCTTGCTCGACGCCAACGCCGCTTTCTGTCGCCTGCTCGGTTACACGCTCGAGGAACTCCGCGCCGTGACCTTGTACGATCTGCTGGGCGACGACCGCGTGGCGGTGGATCAGTACGTGAACCGCGTGCTGCGCGAGCGTCGCCACTTTACCAGCGAAGGGCAATACCGGCGCAAGGACGACTCCTGGGCCGAAGTGGAGATCGGCGCCAACATCATCGTGCATGCGGGCAAGGAGACGTTATGCATCGTCGCGCGCGACATCGCCGAGCGCAAACGGACCCAGCAACGCATCGAGTACTTGGCGCATTTCGACGCGCTCACCGGCCTGCCCAACCGCATCCTGCTGCGCGACCGCCTGCAGCAGACCCTGGAGTACGCGCGGCGTCACTCGTTGCTGGTCGCGGTGATCTTTCTCGATCTGGACCGCTTCAAGATGGTCAACGATACGCTGGGGCACCCGGCCGGCGACCTGTTGTTGCAGGCCGTCGCGCAGCGTCTCACCGAGAGCGTGCGTTCCTGCGATACGGTGTCGCGGCAGGGCGGTGATGAGTTCGTGATCGTCATGTCCGAGTTCATGCTGCCGCAGGAGTGTGTCGCGGTGGCAGAGAAGATCCTGTTCGCGGTCTCCCAGCCCCACCAGATCAACGACCAGGAACTGCACATCACTACCAGCATCGGTATCAGTCTCTTCCCCGGCGATGGCGCCGATGTGGAAAACCTGATGATGAATGCCGACGTCGCCATGTATTACGCCAAGAAGGCCGGCGGCAACTCGGTGCAGCTGTACTCGCCGAGCATGAACCAGCGCAGCTTCGAGCGCCTGACCCTGGAAAACAACCTGCGCCGCGCCCTGGAGCGCGAAGAGTTCAGTCTCGCCTACCAGCCGCAGGTGGATCTGCGCACCGGGCGCGTGTTCGGCATGGAGGCGCTGTTGCGCTGGCAGCAGCCGCAGCTCGGGCAGATTCCGCCGACCCGTTTTATTTCCATCGCCGAGGAGACCGGACTGATCGTGCCGATCGGTGCGTGGGTCCTGCGCACCGCCTGCCAGCAGGCGCGCCAGTGGTCGGAGCAGGGCTACGGGGCACTGCGCATTGCGGTCAACCTGTCGGCGCGTCAGTTTCAGCAAAAGCGCCTGGCCGCGACGATCGCGGCGATCCTGGTTGAAACTGGACTGCCGGCGAATCAGCTGGAAATTGAACTGACCGAGAGCATGCTGATGTCCAACGTGGCGGAGAACATCGCTGCCCTGCATGCCCTCAAGGCTCTGGGCGTCTGGATCTCGATCGATGATTTCGGCACCGGTTACTCCTCGCTCGCCTACCTGCAGCGCATGCCTATCGATACCGTCAAGATCGACCGTTCTTTCGTCCTCGACATCAGTGCCCATGCCGAGGGCGGTGTGATCGCCAAGGCGGTGATCGCACTGGCACGTAGCCTGCACATGAGCGTCATTGCGGAAGGCGTGGAAACCGTCGAGCAGCTCGATTTTCTGCGCACCCACGGTTGCGATTCGCTTCAGGGTTACTACTTCAGTCCGCCGTTGGCGCCGGACGCCTTTACGCGCCTGTTGCAGGAAGCGCGGTGTCTACCGACGCAAGGCGCGGAAGGGCAAAAAGCCAAGCCGCCGATGAACGCGAAGTAGCATGAATAGATATAATGAAGCTCTGATCAATTCGTCACTCGAAAGTGAGCCTCTTCTCCCCGAAGGAAAGGGCCAGGGTGAGGGGAATAAACACAGTGTATTTGTGCGGTGAATACAGTCCTTGCCGCGATTAACTATTGTCTGCCTCGGGGCTGTTCCATGTCGCGCAAAGTCATATCAGAACGCAGTGATCTGCAGGCTGCCGTCCCGCGGACTGACGCTGCCGTGAGCCTGGCCAGGGTGCTTTCCAAATCGGGTCTGGCCTCGCGCACCATCGCTGCAACCTGGATCGCGGCGGGCCGGGTTTCGGTGAATGGTGCGGTGGTGCGCAATCCGGATCAGCGTATCGACATGTCGCGCGATAAGATCACCGTCGATGGCCAGGCGGTCGCTGCCGTGCAAAAGCGTTATCTGGTGCTCAACAAACCGCGCGGACTGGTGACGACGGCGCGCGATGAGCAGGGTCGCGGTACCGTCTATGAGTGCCTGCCGGATGCGCAGGATCAGTGGCTGGCGCCGGTCGGGCGTTTGGACAAGGCCAGCGAGGGACTGCTGCTGTTTACCAATGATACGCAGTGGGCGCAGCGCATTCTCGATCCGGTGACGCATGTGGCCAAGGTGTATCACGTGCAGATCGGAGGGCAGACCAATGCGGCGCTGCTCGAACAACTGCGTGCCGGTGTGGAATTGGAGGATGGTGTACGCACCCGCCACGCCGGCGTGACCTTGCTGCGTCACGGCGCGAAGAACTGCTGGTTGGAGATCACACTGGAGGAAGGTAAAAATCGCCAGATCCGGCGCATGCTGGCGAGCGTCGGCAGGCCGGTGCTGCGGCTGGTGCGCGTTGCCATAGGGCCGGTGCTGCTGGGTGATTTGCCCAAAGGGCAGGCGCGCGAATTGACGGCTGACGAGGTGACGGCGCTAGCAGGGGCGTAGCGGGCAAGGCGTGCGCAAGCGCACCCTACGCGACTCATCAGCACTCAGCTCTACTTAACAAGTGCTCAATAACAAAACACCACTACATCATCCTGCATGCCCATCGCCGCATAACCGGCAGCGCCCATGCCGCCGTCCAGTTCCGGGATGCAGTCGTCGAGTGTCATGTCGTGCAGTTCCAGCGAGGATGGGCAAACGTAGAATTTTATGCCGCACTCCTTGCAGGTCTGAATCGCTTCGAGCACGCTGTGGCCGGAACCCTGTTTCGCGAAGACCTTCTCGGCCACCCCTTTTTTCAGCAGCCGGGTGCCTTCCATTGTGAATACCACGATGACTTCTTCCGCGTCCAGCGCTGTTGCGGTCATGGCCTGATGAAAGGGGGTGGCGAGGCGGGTCGGTGTATCGGGTCCGCTGGTCATCATGATGAGCATCTTTTTCGCCATGGCGATTCTCCAAGTGGTGTCGTAGGTGTCCGGTGGCGGTCATGCCGGTCTTGAGACCGTGATCGCAAGGTTGGATGGATTCAGAGCCCGCGCATCATATCAGGAAATTCCGTCGCGACCAGCGGTGAACAGGGCTGTCCATGCGGCGATTCCGTGTAAACTAGCGGCGGGACATTGCTTCAGGGCGGCGCATGACGAATATGCAAGATACCCATATCTCACTGGCCCACGGCAACGGCGGGCGTTTCATGCGCGAGCTGATTGAAGAGTTGTTCGCGCGTCATCTGGCCAATCCCTTGCTGTCGACCGATGTCGATGCGGCCACGGTGCCCTGGGCGGGCGCCGGCGAAATGGTCGTGACCACCGATGGCTTTACCGTCCAACCGCTGGAGTTTCCCGGCGGCGACATCGGCAGCCTGGCGGTGCACGGCACGGTGAATGATCTGGCGGTCTCCGGCGCGATCCCGCGTTATCTGACCTTGAACGCCTTCATCGAGGAAGGCCTGGAGGTCGCGCTGCTGGAGCGCGTCGTGATCAGCATGGCGCGCGCCGCGCGCGAGTCCGGTGTGCAGATTGTTGCGGGCGATACCAAGGTGCTGCGGCGCGGCGAAGGCGGCGGGGTTTATTTCGCCACCACTGGCATCGGTGTGCGCAATACCGATGTGCGTCTCGGTATGTCCGCCATTCAGTCCGGCGACCGGGTACTGATCAGCGGACCGGTGGGCGATCACGGCACAGCGGTGATGCTGGCGCGCGAACAGTTCGGCTTGCGCGGGGATCTGCAATCGGATGCCACCAGTGTGCTGCCGATCGCGCAGGCCTTGTTGGCCGTGCCGGGTCTGCGCTTCATGCGCGATCCGACCCGCGGCGGTCTCGCCACCGTCGTCAATGAAATCTGTCGTGCCACCCATCTGGGTGTGCAACTCGATGGCCCCGCGATTCCGGTGCGCGACCCAGTGCGGTCAGTGTGCGAGATGTTGGGCTACGATCCGCTGTATCTGGCTTGCGAAGGCCGCGTGCTGGCCGTGGTCGATGCCGCGCATGCGGCGGCAGCGCTGGCGGCGCTGCAGTCGCTGTCGTCGTGTGCGGGGGCCGCCATTATCGGCACGCTGCAAACCGGTCGCGCGCAGGTGGTGCTGGGGACGGAACTCGGCGGCCAACGCCTCCTCGATGAACTGGAAGACGATCCCTTGCCGCGGATTTGTTGATTCTGAGAAATACTGGGAGAATT
>JBGPWJ010000315.1:0-2179 GCA_041492115.1 Gammaproteobacteria bacterium | reverse complement strand
GGCCCGACGCGGGTACCGACCAGTGCGGAACGGTAATCCTCCACACCGCGACGGAAGGTGAAGCCGCCGAGGAATCGGCCCGCGTGGCGGATCTTCATGACATCGAGGACATTGCTGCCATAACCCTTAAGTACAGGATCGAACCATTGCACGCTGTCGGCGAGCATTGGCATCCGATGCGAGAACGCCAGCCGGTAGGTGTCGGATTCCAGCGCATCGCTGTCCGGTTGGTATCGCACGTAGCCACTTGCAGTGGCTTCAAGCGCAGGCAGCACCAGCAGATACACCCACGCCTGCTGTGCGGACTTGGGGTCGTGCAACTCGACAGCGACGATCCTCTCTGGCCGCAATTGCGCGACGGGAAGCGCACCGCGTTCACCCAGATCACTGACCATGAAGACGCATTCGTCCTGCGCGGTGAAGCGCGCATCGTGCGCCAGGGATGCCGGCATGGCGGCATCGAGCAGCAATTGACCCTGTGCGTCGCGACGGTCGATCTGAAACGGAATGGCCGTGAAGCGGTTGCCATGTCGCACATAAGCGGCGATCCGGTCGCGCGCCGCGCCAATCAGCGGCGCAAGCTGCGCGCCGCGCAGGATCACCGGATAGTAAGGCGAGGAAATGGGATATTCTATTTGCAGATCACCGGTCGCAACCGTCGCTGCGACCGACAGCAACGGACACAGCACCAGAAAGACCAGAAAAAATACTGCACGGCGTCGGCTGTCCACGCCACTCCTTGTCATGATTGCATTAGCTTAGGGAACTGCTGAAAAACCCCCTCTCCCCCGCGCAAGCGGGGGAGAGGGTTGGGGTGAGGGGGAAGGTGTGGCACTGTATTGATTCCCCTCACCCTGGCCCTCTCCCGCAGGGAGAGGGGACTATCTTTTTTCAGTGATGAATTAATCAGAACGTCTTCAGGTCAGTGTAGCGTAAATAGCCGCGTCAGCGAACTGCACGCACTTAGTCAGCCGACTTCCAGCGCCCTGCCCCAGACGTCTGCAAAAAACATCTCCTCCAATGGCCGTCGCGAGCGCGCGGCGGCCTCGCGTTCCCGCAACTTGTCGTTGAGACTCTCGGACGTGCCCTGATACCCGACCGCGATCATCGCCATCGGCGTGTAGTTTGCCGGGATATCGAACAGCGTGCGCGCCTTATCGGCATCGAAGCCGCCCATCTGGTGCGCCATCAGACCGAGCGCCGTGGCCTGCAGGCAGATATTCTCACTGGCCGCGCCGGTGTCGTGCTGTGCCCAGCGGTTGGGCATGCCGTTGGCGCTGAACACACTGCCGGCCAGCGATAGCATCAGGATCGGCGGGTTGTGCGCCCAATCCTGATTGCCGGGAGTGAGACAGCTCTGCGCCTGCGCCCAGGCCACGGCATCGGTGAACCGATCCCAGATGATATAACGCCAGGGCTGATCGCCGAAACACGACGGCGCCCAACGCGCCGCTTCCAGCAGCGCAATCAGTTGCGCGTGACTCACCGGGCGTTGCGGGTCGAAGGCCACCGGGCTCCAGCGCTGTGCGATGAGATCATGGATAGGCACATGGGTGATGGCGGGCTTGTGTGGAATGTTGCTACTCATATTGACTCCTGACTGCGCAAAGTGAGGGCAAAGATGCGATGTTACTGAGAAGAGCAGTAAATGGTGCGCACTGCTGCTTGGGCTTGGGTCCCTTTTCACTTCGGGAGAAGGACAGGATGAGGGGGAAACAAACGATTTTCTCCCCTCACCCCAACCCTCTCCCTGAGGGAGAGGGAGAGAAGGACCAACGCACTATTTAGCGGTTACATCAGTAATGGTGTGTGCCTCAGGTCTATCGCGGATTACGCTGCGCTAATCCGCCCTGCAGCGACTCATACCCGGTCCAGACTGTAACGACCGGCTCCGAATGCGGTGATGCAGAGCATGCCGCCCATGATGGCGAGGTTCTTCATGAAGTTGATCATCTGCATCTGCGCCTCGGCTGCCGGCGCCGCCCAGAAGTTGTGGAATACCAGGGTAACGGGAATCAGGAACAGAAACAGAACCGCCGCCGCGAGGCGCGTGCGATAACCGAAGATCAGCATCAGTCCGCCGCCGAGTTCGATGAGTATCGTCGGCACCAGCAGTATCTCAGCCATCGGCAGGCCCTTGCTGGCCATATAGGCGGCCGTGCCCGCGAATCCGGTAATC
>JBGPWJ010000306.1:0-2476 GCA_041492115.1 Gammaproteobacteria bacterium | reverse complement strand
CTGTTGAGCGTCTGTATCACCATGTCCGGCGGTTCGTTATAGATGGCGAGGTGCAGCGACACCATCGGCAGCGGCCGATCACGCTCCGGTTCGAGGGGTTTGAAATAACGCTTCCAGCCGCCGCTCCACAAGGTCTCGGTGAGTTCGAAGCCGTTGATCAGAACAACCATCAGCAATGCCAGTTGCGCCGGCAGCAACACGCCCCACATGATGCGGCTGCCCAGCGTGAGACTGTGGGTGAGCGGCGTGAACGCGGTCCAGATCAGCATCGACACGGTGAGCTGAATCAGCATCGCGTAGAACAACCGGCCCTGCATGCGCAGCGACTGCCAACGCAGCAGGAACCACGCCACCGGCAACAGCGCCAACAAGGTCGCCGCAGCCAATTGCACCGGCCACCACGAGTTCTCGGTCACCGGCCCGACCATCGGGAATTTCGGCTGGCGATCCACCGTGAAGATACCCCAGTGCACACCCGCCGTGCCTTCCATGTCGTACTTCCACGGCTGGTCGAAGGCCTCCATGATGTAGTAGTCGATATGGCGCTCGGCGGCGATATTCAAAAACCCGCGGATGAACATCGCCTGACTGATGAGACTGGGTTTGGACGCGCCGAGACGGTTGCCGTCACTCGGCCAGCCCACTTCACCGATCAGAATGTGTTTGCCGGGGAAGGCCTGGCGGATCTGTTCATAACGTTCCAGCACCCATCCGAGGGCCTGGTCGTTGGGGACTTCTTCCCAGTACGGCAGGATGTGGATGGCGATGTAATCGACTTCCTTCGCGAGTTCGGGATGCGCCAGCCAGACATGCCAGGGCTCGGCGGTGCTGACCGGGACGTTGACGCGCGAACGCACTTCGCGCAGGTATTTGATGAGTTGATTGACGCTGATGTCGCCGCGCAACAGTGACTCGTTGCCGACGATGACGCGATCGATATTGTCGTAGCGGCGAACGTTGCTAACCAGGTTGCGGATTTCCAGATCATTGCGTTCCATGCGCGTATCCAGCCAGGCGCCCGCGGTCACACGCAGATCAAAGCGGCGCGCCAGACGCGGTGTCTCTTCGGCGCCATCGGTGGAGGTATAGGTGCGCACGCCCGCCACCTTGCCGTACAGAAGTTTGAGGTCGCCCTCGATATCGTCGGCGCTCGGGTGCTTGTTCTCGAAGGGATCCTGACCGCGCTGATACGGACTGAACGACACGCCGCGAATCATGCCCTCCCAGTCCTGCTCGTTCTGCGCACGGTTGAACAGCGCCCAGACCAGCAGATTAACGGCAACCACCAGCAGCAGCACAGTCAGACTGGATTTACGCATAGCTGTAAAGTTGCTCAACCTCATGGTGATTCAGCCCGCACATCGCTCCGACGCGCAACTGTGTTGCACGCCATCATTGCCTGTTAGCGCCGTCAATGTTGGTAACAGGACCGAGCGGTCCCGAGCGGAGGCGGCCCGAAATACTCTCAACGTGATGATCACAAGCCTCGCCGATGCAAACCCGCCGCGCGGATTCATGCACCTGCAATCGGGTCACGATGATATAGAGCGGCACCCAAAATGTCGAGGGGGACGAACGTGAAAAAGCGTGTCTCTACAGTAGCTTGCCCGCCGTCTTTCCGGCGCTTTCCACGCGCCCAGCAGCTTGTCTCAATAAGCCCTTGATTAGGACTGCTTTGCCATTCCCGGTGACATCGCAAGCTGTCGGCGCAGAAAACCGAAGTCGATGGGCTTCAATAGAATGGCGGCGCCTCTTCGAGCAGACGCAGACCTTGCTGGACCGTGACATCACTAATCAGCATGGCACGATAGGTCAGATGGTGAGTGCCGCGCGCGAGCTTCTCCCAACCGGTCATGCGGAAGCCGATGTTGCCGAACTGCCCGGGAATATTCTCGGGAGGATCAAGCGCCGTCCTGTCATCCATTACATAGACTTGGTGTTTGATGGGTTCACTGGCGGGAAAGTCCATCGTCACCAGCAGCGTGCCGTATCTGTTCACCAGCGCGAAGGCGCCATCACTCGATGCGTTGAAACGCTGCTTGGCCGCACTCATGTGACCCTCAATCGGAAAACCTTCCGGCACTGAGCGGCTATAGACCGTGCCGGCCGGATAGTCCGGGCCGTCGTTGCCATCCCAGGTCGTCACGCTCTCCAGATCGGAAAAGAACCAGTCGTTGCGGAACGGCACGTTGAGGCGGATGTCGGCGAGGATGGCGTGCGCGTAGCCGATGTAATCGACCGTAATGGTCGGACTGCGCAGGCCCAGCACCACCCGTATCGAATTTTCGGTGCGGCGTATGACCCGCACCGGCCCGACGCGGGTACCGACCAGTGCGGAACGGTAATCCTCCACACCGCGACGGAAGGTGAAGCCGCCGAGGAATCGGCCCGCGTGGCGGATCTTCATGACATCGAGGACATTGCTGCCGTAACCCTTAAGTACAGGATCGAACCATTGCACGCTGTCGGCGAGCAT
>JBGPWJ010000241.1:0-4081 GCA_041492115.1 Gammaproteobacteria bacterium | reverse complement strand
GTGTACAACGCGGGCCCGCACGCCGTCGGTCGCTTCAACAAGCCGCGCCCGCCCGCGCGCGAACAACGCGTCGACCAGCGGCTCTGGACTTTATACCAGGGCATCGCGTCCGGCGGACAGGTGGATCTCGGCAGTTGCAGCGTGAAAACAGCCGCAGCCACGCCATAAAATATACAGAATGAATCTCGCGACGCCCTGTCACTCCCTCTCCCTCAGGGAGAGGGTTGGGGTGAGGGGGATCTAAAACGGTTTTGATATCATTGATGCCCTCACCCTGGCCCTCTCCCGAAGGGAGATGGGACTCTTTCTGTTAGACACTCTAAGGCACGCGCTGTATTTTCACCCCCACCCGAGCCATGGAATTGCCGCCCGTTTTTGACTCAGCCTTGGTCCCACCTCATAATGCAATCCTATCCCGCCACGACGAGCGCCCGCAGGCGCTCAGTCTCTCAGGCGCTGTTTCCGCGAGGTTCCCGCATGGGAAATGAAATGAGTATCGAGGACCGCATCAAAATGACGCGGGCCATCATGATCATGTTCGATGAATTGCACATCGACCCGGCCTGTCAGGTGAATCTGCTGGGCATGCCCGATGACACCAAGCCGCGCGTCATGGACCGCTACCGCAAGGGCACGCCGCTCCCGGATGACGAGCAGATCATGCGCCGCATCGAGCACTTGGTCGCGATCTATGATGCGCTGCGCACCAGCTTCCCGCGCAATGCGAAGATGGGCCATCATTGGCTGACCAGCCCGAACCGACACTTCAACTACCACACACCTTTACAGGTGATGCTCAACGATGGGATGGGTGGTCTGGAGACGGTGCGTGGACGCCTGGATTGCACCATGGGTTGGATCTGACGGCCCCTCTCTTCGTGAGAGCAAGCTTGTAGGGGCGGGTCTGAGACCCGCCCGGGTTGGCACTGGCTCAAGCTCATGCAGGGCGGGTCTGAGACCCGCCCCTACAATACAGCGGGCCCGTTAGCGGATCAGAGACGCTTACGCAGCGTATCGAGCTTGCCGTCCCACTTCAGTTTGAAGCGACGGTTGAGCGCATCCAATACCGGCAGCACGCCACGCACCACGGCAGCCATCAGCGGCGGCAAGCGGCGCGCCTCTTCTACAACACGCGCCTTCTCCCCGTTCTCCACCGCACGGCGCCGCGCTTCCATTCCGGCCCTGATGAGCGCCGTTTCCTGCTCGGCTCGCGAGCGCGCCGCGGTGACCGCGTCATGATCCGGCAGGTCTGCCGCGGGCGCCTCGGCATCAATAGTAATCTCCATCACAGGCGTTGCCTCACTGAGCCGGGCCTCAACCTCGGCCTTGCGCTGCGCATGCTCCACCTCCAGCTGCTGCGCGCGTAAGCGCATTTCTTCGGTGGCTTGCGCTATCGCTTCCATCTCGGCGCGTTGCAGCGCTTCCCGCTCGGCCGTGATACGCGCTTCCGCTTCGGCCTTGAAGCGCGCCGCTTCCTCAGCACGCAGGCGCGCGTCCTCTTCCGCTTTCGCTTTGGCTTCCTGTTCCACTCTGATACGCGCTTCCTCTTCGGCCTTAATCCTGGCTTCCTGTTCCACTCTGATGCGCTCGGCCTCTTCGGCCTTGATGCGCGTCTCTTCTTCGGCCTTTGCCTTGGCTTCCTGTTCGGCCTTGATGCACGCCGCCTCTTCGGCTTTGACACACGCCTCTGCCTCGGCACGCAAGCGCGCTTCATCAGCAGCCTTGGCCTTGGCTTCCGCCTCGGCACGCTGCCATGTCTCTTCTTCCGCGCGCTGCCGCGCGAGCTCTTCCTCACGCACCTTGCACACGGCTTCCTGCAACTCCGCCGCTGTGGTCTTGTCATCCTTGATCAGGCAATTGCCATCACCGTGTAACGCCACATCCAGCCGCTGCATGGCGCTCTTGAGAATCACCTCCAGCGTCATTTCAGGTTTGATATCCGGCGTGGCGATGCCCATGCTGGCGCTGATCTTCACCCGGCGCCCGCCATGGAAGAACTTCATGGTTTCGATTTCGCTGAGGATGCGTTTGCCGAGATGGCGTGTGCCGACCGAGTTGGAGGCCGGCAGCAGTAGACCGAAACGGCCGTCTTCCAGGCGTGCCACGGTATCTTCGCGGCGGGTCTGCGCGCGCAGTACATCGGCAATCTGAACCAGCAACTGGTCGCGCATCGACTCTTCCATGTCCATCGTGAGCGTGGCATAGCCATCCAGTTCCAGCAGGATCATGGCCAGCTCGCTCTTGTGACGCACAGCGAACGACATGCATTCATTGCCGCGCTGTGTGAAGTGCTTGGCATTGCCCAACTGCGTGACCGGATCGAGCGTGGCCTGCTCTTCCAACGCGCTGGTGACTTCCTGCAGTTTGCGCTGACTCTTGGCATGGGCATCGGCGCGGGCGCGGATCTGGACGGACTGAAAGGGTTTGGTGATGAAATCGGTGGCGCCGTTTTGCAGCGCGCGCTCTTTGATGGTTTCGTCATCCTCGTTGCCGGTGATGACGATGACAGGTACGTCGCGGACGTGCGCATCATCCGATCCGCGGATACGCTGCAACAGGCCGAAGCCATCCAGGCCGGGCATGGACAGGTCGGTAAACACCACTTGGATGCTGGGTGCGGCGAGCAGCTTTTCCCAGCCGTCTTCGCCGTCGACGCCCTCCAGAAGAGTGAAGTCCTCGGCCAGTATCTTCTTGATCGCATGACGCATCAGGCGCGAATCATCGACAATCAGAATGACTGGCTTGTCAGTGTTTTGATTTGCTTCGAGTGCGGCGGCTGGATCGCTATTCATCGGCATTTTTCCTAACCTGTCTGCTGCAGTTATGCACAGGGCCGGGTGGACCGTTACTGCCCTATATCGGTCCAAAAGCGATGATCTTTAGTTACCCTGGCCCTCCCCCTCCGCCGCCCGGTTGCCAGGGTCCGTTCCTGCCTTAATAGAGCAGGTTATAGTCCAGATGAATGCCGACCGTGCCGTATTCACGCGGGTACACAGGCTCCGCGTAGTAAGGTGCGGAGTAATAGACCCTCGGCTCCGGATAGACCACCACATCGGGGTAATAGCTTGGCGCGTAACGGTAGTAATTGTGGTGATGCCCCCAACCGTGATGCCGCGGCGAGGCATAGCGTGGGCCGCCATTGTCGTCGTAGTCACGACCGCGATGGTCACTGTACTGCTGGCCGTAGCTGCTCGAATCGCGGCCATGATCACGCGCCAGCGCGGCCTGCGGCAGCGCCAGTCCCAGCAGTGTCACGGCCAGCAAGGCCACGGCGGCGGTTTGTGCGGATCTTGCTATCATGTCTATATCTCCCGTTGAACTGTGTCAGCGCGCGGAGCCCAGCCCCGCGGTATCATCAGATTAGGTCTGCGCCCCTGAATGGAGGCTGAACAGGCCACGCACCCGGAGGAAACCGCCATGTCCGTCTCAACTGGCTTTACCATCCACACGCTGGAACTCGGCCCGATGGAAAATTTCGTCTATCTGATCCACGACCACGCCAGCGGCCGCGGCGCAGTGGTCGATCCGGCCTGGGAAATGAGCGCGGTGCTCGACCTGGCGCGCGCGCAGGGCATCACCATCACCGACATCCTGCTCACCCACAGCCATCACGATCACGTCAACGGCGTCAGCGAGCTGCTCGATCACTGCGATGCCGAACTGCACCTGCTCAAAGCGGAGGCGACGTTCTGGGGCGCGGAGTTGACCCGCCCCAGCCTGCACCACGGTGGCGATGTGCTGGAGCTTGGCAGCACGCCGATCACATTGCTGCACACGCCGGGACACACACCCGGTTCAGTCTGTTATTCACTAGGCAATGATCTGATCACCGGCGATACGCTGTTCATCTACGGCTGCGGCCGCTGCGACCTGCGCGGCGGTGACCCGGAACAGATGTTCCAGACCCTGAAACATCTGGCGCATGACCTGCCGGCCGGCAAAGTCATCCACCCCGGCCACAATTACTCGGTGGACACAATCTCGACCCTGGCCGAACAACGTGCCGGCAATCCCTTTCTGCATTTCCACAAACTAGACGACTTCGTGTTCTATCGGATGCACTACCACGACAAACACCGTG
>JBGPWJ010000212.1:0-4706 GCA_041492115.1 Gammaproteobacteria bacterium | reverse complement strand
GCGCATCGGGCGCAGCTGAGGTGCGGTGGTTTTCGGTATGGCACTCATAGTTTGCTGGTCATGTCACGCGGCTGCCTCCCCAGGCAGGGCACGGTTGTAGTCTTAGCGGCACGGACAATCCTCTCTTTATAGCCTATAGCCTGACGATCGACGCCCGCAGACTGCCGTTCTGTCACCGGCAACGGCGCCGGGATACAGGGCTTATTGTGCTTCGCGCAGGATCTTGCAGGCAAACCGTAGGTCATCCCAGGCCTTGCGCTTCTCGCTGGGCGAACGCAGCAGATAGGCGGGGTGATAGGTCACCACCACGGGAATGCGTTGCGGGCCATAGTGATGCAATTGGCCGCGCAGCTTGCCAATGGGTGTATCGGTCTTGAGCAGGTTCTGGGCGGCGATGCGCCCGACCGCGAGGATGATCTTCGGCTGGAGCAGCTCGATCTGGCGGAACAGATAGGGCTCGCAGCAGGCCACTTCCGCACCGGCCGGGTCGCGATTATTCGGTGGGCGGCACTTGAGGATATTGGCGATGTAGACCTGTTCTCGTTGCAGGCCGATGGCGAACAGCATGGCGTTGAGCAACTGCCCGGCACGGCCAACGAAAGGCTCGCCTTGCTGGTCTTCATCGGCACCCGGCGCCTCGCCGATCACCAGCCAGTCGGCGTTGCGGTTACCGACGCCGAACACAGTCTGAGTGCGGGTAGTGTGCAGCTCGCAGAGTGTACATCCCGCGACGCGCGCAGCGAGTCCGTCCCAGTCCAGCGCTGCGACAGCGCCGATTGGTTGTGGATGCGGCACGATAATAGCGTCACGTGCCGCGGCGCGAACAGTCGGAGACACGGCAGCCACTGCTTCCGTCACATACTCACCGTCACGCCTCACCCAGACGTCGATGCCCATGGCGTTGAGATAATGATTTCTAAGTACCGCGTCGGTCATGCTTGTCGTTGTGTAAACGGATTGGAGCCACAAGAGAAAGCTTCGTAGGGGCGGGTCTCAGACCCGCCCTGCATGAGCTTGAGCGAATGCCAGACCTGGGCGGGTCTAAGACCCGCCCCTACGTGCGTCGGGCTGCCATTCGGATGGGAGCGTTTCCCAATCACATCCCCACCTGCGGATGCGCGCGCTGCTCCGGTTGGATCAGCTTGTTGAGCCCGTTGATATAAGCCTTGGCCGAGGCGATGACGATGTCGGTGTCCGAGCCCTGACCGTTGACGATGCGCCCGCCCTTCTCCAGGCGCACAGTGACTTCGCCCTGCGCGTCGGTGCCGGTGGTGATGTTGCTCACCGAGTAGAGCAGCAGTTCCGCGCCGCTCTGCACGATGCTGTTGATGGCGCGGAACGCGGCATCGACCGGTCCGCCACCCGCCGCCGCCGCGACTTTCTCCGTACCGTCCACCCACAAGGTGATCGACGCATTGGGTGTTTCGCCGGTCTCGGAACAGACCTTGAGCGCGACCAGTTTCACATGCTCGTTCTCGGCGACGAGGTTGGCGTCGGTGACCAGCGCCTGCAAGTCCTCGTCGTAGATTTCGTGCTTCTTGTCGGCGAGGTCCTTGAAGCGCGAGAACGCATCATTCAAAGCATCTTCCGATTTGAAATCCACGCCCAGCTCCGTCATGCGCGCGCGAAAGGCGTTGCGGCCGGAATGCTTGCCGATCACCATGCGGTTCGTCATCCAGCCGACGTCCTGCGCGCGCATGATTTCGTAAGTCTCGCGGCTCTTCAGCACACCGTCCTGATGGATACCCGACTCGTGCGCGAAGGCGTTGGCGCCGACGATGGCCTTGTTGGGCTGCACCGGGAAACCGGTGATGCCGGACACGAGGCGCGAGCACGGCACGATCTGCGTGGCGTCGAGGCCGACGTTGCAACTGAACAGATCGCGGCGCGTGCGCACCGCCATCACGATCTCTTCGAGCGCGGCATTGCCGGCGCGCTCGCCCAGGCCATTGATAGTGCATTCCACCTGACGCGCGCCGTTGAGCACGGCCGAGAGGGAATTGGCCACGGCAAGGCCAAGATCATTGTGACAATGCACCGAGAAAATCGCCTTGTCGGAGTTGGGCACGCGCTCGCGCAGCGTGCGGATCAACTCGCCGAACTGGTGTGGCAGGTTGTAGCCGACTGTGTCCGGGATGTTCACCGTGGTGGCGCCGGCCGCGATCACCGCTTCGAGCACGCGACAGAGAAAATCCAGCTCCGAACGCCCGGCATCCTCGGGTGAGAACTCGACGTTGTCGGTGTACTGACGCGCCCGCTTCACCGCGGCCACCGCCTGCGCGAGCACCTGATCGGGCTGCATGCGCAGCTTCATCTCCATGTGAATCGGCGAGGTGGCGATGAAGGTGTGAATGCGCGCCGAGTTGGCGCCCTTGAGGGCTTCGCCGGCGCGGTCGATGTCTTTGTCCAACGCGCGCGCCAAGCCGCACACCGTACTGTCCTTGACCGCCTTCGCTACCGCCTGCACGGATTCGAAGTCACCCTGGCTGGCGATCGGGAAACCGGCCTCGATGACATCGACATGCATGCGCTCCAGCGCCTTGCCGATGCGGATCTTCTCATCGCGGGTCATGGACGCGCCGGGACTCTGCTCGCCGTCGCGCATGGTGGTATCGAAAATAATCAGTTTGTCGTTGCTGCTCATGATCTTGATCCCTGGTTGGGCGCCAGTTTACTGGACGCCACGGGAATAACAAAGCACCCGTCGGTGAATGACGCGGCAGTGGCTTGGTGCGTATTTGAACCCTCGCCAGGGTATGGTGGTTTTATCTGCCTTACGGCAGCAGTCGCAGGGACAGCAGGAGGGACGATGACGCACGCGTGCTGACCGCGCCGGTAGTGGCGGGATGACGGTCGCTGTGGATGTATGCGGCGTTCATGACGGTTCGACTATAACCCGGCTTTTTGGATTTGCCAAGAGGCATGACAAACGTCGGGCCTGTTGCTTGACTGTATCGGCTGGATGAAGCGTCGCGCAAGCCACCCGATACAGCTCACGCCACCGTTCCAAACAGCATACCGACGCCCGCCGTGATCGCCATGGCGAGCGCACCCCAGAAGGTGACACGCGCCGCGCCCATCAGGACCGGGGCACCGCCAATCCTGGCGGCCAATACACCGAGCAGCGCAAGAAACACCAGCGAGGTTCCGGAAACAAGCATGACCAACACGTTGACCGATGCTATGACAGCCATGAGCAGCGGCAGCACCGCGCCCACGGCGAACGATGCCGCCGAGGTCAGCGCCGCCTGCACCGGGCGGACGCTGATCGTCTCAGAGATACCGAGTTCATCGCGCATGTGCGCAGCCAGCGCATCCTTGGCCATGAGCTGCTCGGCGACCTGCTTGGCGAGCACCGGATCGAGTCCGCGCTTGACGTAGATCGCCGCCAATTCCGCCCGCTCGAGACCGACATTTGCCGCAAGCTCTTTACGCTCACGCGCGATGTCGGCCTGTTCAGTATCCGACTGCGAACTCACCGACACATACTCACCCGCCGCCATCGACATTGCGCCCGCGACCAGGCCGGCGACGCCCGCCACCAGCACAGCCTCATGTGTAGCATGCGCGGCAGCCACACCAACCACCAGACTTGCCGTCGAGACAATGCCGTCATTGGCGCCAAGAACGGCGGCACGCAGCCAGCCGATATGTTGTGATCTGTGACGTTCACGATGCGGCATGGCAAGCAGCCCTCTTGAAGGATGACTCTATTGAAGATTATAGAATTTATGACTGATAAATGTGGGTTTGGTAGCGACACATACGTACAAACCACCAAAAGCGACAGCTGTCGCTTCAGCCTAGTTGTTGTAGGCTACAGTACTGAGTGCTTAACGCTTGCATAAGCCGCCGCTGAAAGCGGTCGGTATCTTCATGCGGTGGTTATAGGTCAGTTTCCATTCAGGCCAAACTTACCTCGTGTAAGGAGTACATTTTTCCAGAAGCACTCTCTAGAAATTACATATTGTTCATTAGCTCTTGAAGACACCTGCTCCAGCAAACTGAATAATAGGTTTGCCCGGGCATATTCATGAGCATTCTTTTTATTGCCCAGGATTTCTCTCAATAGTACGTTGTTCCCATGGCCTCCAGTACGGAAATACGCCCCCATCGAGACCAAATACCATTTTCTCCGTATGCTGATCCGACGTACCTTAGGCCAGTTTTCGTGTCTGTAATGAGGTAAACGCCTTGGCAATTTGCGAGCGCAGCGTACCAATCTGGTTTCATATCTGACCATAACTGTTCCAACGTGGCGAAGTCATGATTTATATTTTCATAACCAGTAAAATCTTCTCCTGCATAAATTTCAGGCAATATCTCTGAAACGGACATATTTGGTAAAACCGTATCGGGCATCCTACCCTTTGCTCGTGCGTCCTTTTTCCATTTGAAAACTAAACGACCTATAAGTGCTTTGCCGATCGGCGCCAATGACACTTTGTAAAAACTTCTTTCTTTGTCATTACGTATTTTCTTCGAATGCGATATGACCTTGAAAACGCCTCCAAATAGCCATTTGTCTGGCTGAGTGGGTAGCTCAATAATTGAAAAGATGTATTCCCTGTTCCAGCAATGATTCGAGTGGTAGCTACCGTTCCATTTATTCTGCCAATCATCAAAGCTGCGCTTAAAAATGTCGATTGGTTGAGTTGTTCCTGCTCGTTGTGCCACATGTACTTTAACTTTGTTCCAGTCTAGGT
>JBGPWJ010000284.1:0-2977 GCA_041492115.1 Gammaproteobacteria bacterium | reverse complement strand
CTCTGTACACGCGTTGTCGTGTGGCCCGCCAAGCCACCGCCACCAGTGTCGCGGCTCAATGACGCCGTATTGATACCGCCGCTGCCGCGCGTGAGATCCGAGGTAATTAGTGAGCGCTCAACCGAGCTTGCCGCACCGCCCGAACCACTGCGGCGTGTCTTGGTGTTGACGCTGGTGGTTACCGGTTGATCGCGCAGGTCTGCCAGCGCATCCTTGAAAGCGAGCACGCCGGAACGCAGCGCCTTGGCGCGCGCAGCACGTGCATCATCGATCGGATGAGGCGCAGCCGCCAGGACGGTTTTGACCGGCTTCGCCGGTGTTGGTTTGATGACCGGTTGCGGTGTGGATTTGGCAACCCGCGGTGTCGGCTTGACCTGCGGTTGCACCGGGCGCACTACCGGTACCGGTGGTTTCATCGGCAGGATCAGCCGCGCCGTCGGTGGCGGTGGCTGCAGAGTATGCATCAGCAGTTTCGGCACCGGCAGCCAGGGCATCACGACCGACAGCACGGCGAAGATCGCGGCAACCCTGAGAAGGATGCGGCGGAAGCGGCGCTCGTCCTCTTCCGAGCCCGCCCAGAACAAACCCGTGGCGTCGATGAGTACGGCGCTCATGCTAGATAACCTTCTGCGTGACCGCCAGGGAGATTTGCTGATAATGCGCCTGTGAACAGCTCATCATCACCTTCTTGAGCAGCCGGTACGGGATGGCGCGGTCCGCCATGATGGTTATTTCCGAATGTGCGGCGACTGCCCCGCCGACCGAAGGCTTGGCATTACTCTCCAGCGCGGTCTGCAACGCCGAGATGTTTTCCGATGCATCGGCCAGCACACCGGCAACCGGCGCGACGGACCGCCCCTGCAGCAGGATGTCGCGATCCGTCACGGTGATCACCAGGGTCCGGTGCGGGTCGGCTTCGGCCACTGATTCTGGCAGATGCAGTTTCTGCGCGGTGGGCAACATGGCACCATCGTTGGGATGCACAAGCAGGAAGAACACCAACACTGTGAACACGTCGATCAGCGGTATGAGATTGAGATCGGCCCTGCGCTTGCCGCGTTGGTGATGGCGCTGCATGCGCAGCGCACGACGTGAGATCTTCATGTCTCAGCTCCCTTGTCCAAACGCGACTACAGGTGCCGCCGGCGCATCGCCGATCGAGATATCGGGAAACAATTCGGTGCGTGTCGCCGTGGTTTCGGTGGGTGCATGGGTTATCCGCACCGCATCCATGACCTGCACCAGTAGATCGTAGGATATATCCGGCTCGACCAGGAGTGTCACCGCGCGATGTTGCGGATAGCGCACTTTGAGCTTCTGCAGCAATTCCGACAAGCCTTGCAGGTCGTAACCCTGATTCCGGTTCACCAGAGTCTGCATCGGGCCGTTGTTACGGTCGCCCGCTTCGATGTTGCCGCGACGTACTACCACTTCGATGTTCGGCAGGTGATCGGGGGGTGCTTCGGCGCTGGAACGCTCCGGCAGGTGCAGACCCAGAATCGTGGTGCGCGAGAACACCGCCGTGATCAGCAGGAAGAATACCAGCACCGTAAAGATATCGATCAACGGCACCAGGTTCAGCTCGGTCTCGTGCCGCGCCCGTTTGTGGTGGCGAAGCATGTGCCGGGCCATTACGCCACGGTCTCTACAGGGTCACGCTTCATGAGCGCGTTCACGGATTTGACGACCGCCATCTCCAGACCATCGACCAGTTCCGTGGTCTTGCTCTGCAGTACGGAATAGATCAACACCAGTGGAATGGCCACGAGCAAGCCGAAGGCGGTGCAGTTCATGGCCACAGAGATCGCGGCCGACAGTGCATCCGCTTTCTCCGCCGCACTGGCGTTTGCCACCGACGTGAACGCCTGAATCAATCCCGCGATCGTGCCCAGCAGCCCCATCAGCGTGGCGACGTTGGCGAAGGTCGCCAGATAGTGCGTGCGTTTCTCCAGGGTCGGCACGACTTCCAGCAGCCCTTCCTCCATCGCCATCTCGATATCGTCGCGACGGTTGGTGCTGCCGATGCGGCTGAGGCCGTAGTTCAGGACCTTGCTGATGACGGCATTGGACTCCGCGGTCATTGCTGTGGCCTGCCGGTAGTCGCCGCGCGCCAATACCGGCTGCAGCTCCTTCCAAGCCTTGCGGTTGGCGGTGCGCACTCTACCAAGGCAGATAAAGCGCTCGATGGTAATGGCCATCCCCAGGGTCATGACCACCACGATTGGATACATGAACAGACCGCCGGCCTGAAAGAACCGCACAATCACATTGAAAGTTTCCATACCACCCCCCTCGTTGTCAGACCTGAGACTAACAGCGCGAATTACTTGCGACTGTGAAGTGCGTCGTAATATTGCAGCTGGCGAGTAAACACTTCGCGATCCACCGGCGCCAGCACTTCGTCCATCATGTTCGGGCTGGCGCCGCCGAGATCGGCCGGATCGGCCTTCTTCCAGGGCACGATGTACAACACCTTGGGCAGTTCGCGGTTGCCGGTGATGGTCGCGCCTTGCAGGTCGAGAGCTTGCTCTGCATGCACAGCGCTGCCGTACAATAAAATACTGATCATCAGACAAAGTGCTATAGCGCCAAATCGAATGAGTCCCCTCTCCCTTCGGGAGACGACTGCATGGATGCAGGAGGTAGGGCAACGCAGGGAGCGGTTGCCGAGGGCCAGGGTGAGGGCATCAATGGCATCGAATCCGTTTAGGAACCCCCTCACCCCAACCCTCTCCCTCAGGGAGAGGGGGTCACAGGGCATCGCAAGATTCATTTTACTGGCTGCACTGAGAATCGCTCTGTTCATGGCTGCGGACTCCCCTTGCTTGATCGCGCTGCCGCTGTCGTCTTGCTCAACTCCGCGATCCACAAAGTCACGCGCTTGTCAGGCTTCGCAGTCAGCGTCTGATAGCGCCAGTAGTGCGGCACGGCCTGCGCCGGTTGTTGCAGGTACAGATCATAGAGAATCGCCAGATTG
>JBGPWJ010000174.1:0-5844 GCA_041492115.1 Gammaproteobacteria bacterium | reverse complement strand
GATGCATCTGCAGGGACAAGGACGCGCCGGGATTGACCGTCAGGCGCTTGACCTGGAAGCGCGGCGCGCTGTCCACACCTTCATATGCACCCCAGGGCCGGTAGACCTTGCGATGGAATTTGTGCTCATCGCGGGCGCCGAGTTTGAGCTGCGCGACAATCTCCTTGACGTCCTGCGCATGGTCCTTGTTGACGACCAGAACCGCATCCGAGGTTTCCACGATAACAACATCCTGGATGCCTACCGCCGCCACCAGACGATGATGCGACATCAGCAGAGAATTGCGCGTGGCGTGCGTGAGCACATCACCGCGCACGACGTTGCCATTCACATCCGCGCTGCTGACATCGGCGAGCGATGACCAGGAGCCGATGTCCGACCAGCCGGCATCCAGTGCCACGACCGCGGCGCGGTCGGTCTTCTCCATGACGGCATAGTCGATGGAATCGCTGGGGCAGGCCTTGAACGCGGCCGCGGCCACGCGTCTGAAATCGCTGTCTCGCGTGCCGCCCTCATAGGCTTCCCGACAGCTTTTCAGAATATCGGGGCGGTGCTGCGCCAGTTCTTCCAGCCAACGCGAGGCGCGCATCATGAAAATGCCGCTGTTCCACAGATATGTCCCGGCGTCGAGATAACTGCACGCCGTCGCGGCGTCGGGCTTCTCCACAAATTGGGCGACCTGATACGCGCCCGTTCCGGAATCCAAGGCCGCACCCTTGCGGATATAACCGTAACCGGTCTCGGCGTGCGTCGGGACGATGCCGAAGGTAACCAGTTGACCGGCGGCGGCGAGTTGTGAGCCCTGTAAAACGGCGGCTTGAAATGCCGCGATATCCGGGATCACATGATCAGCGGGCATCACCAGCATGACCTCGTCCTGACCCTGTTCGAGCAGGAACAAGGCGGCCAGGGTCAGCGCCGGCGCGGTATTGCGGCCCACGGGTTCGAGCAGAATCGCAGCCGCCGGCTTGCCGATGCGGCGCAATTGTTCGGCGGTCAGAAACCGGTGTTCTTCATTGCACACCAACACCGGTGCCGCAACCGCCGGCAGACCATCCAGCCGGCAGGCGGTCTGTTCCAGGAGACTCTTGTCTCCGACCAGGGGCAGCAGGGGTTTCGGATAGTGTTCACGGGACAAGGGCCACAAGCGTGAACCGGCGCCACCGGAAAGAATCACAGGGTGTATCGCTAGAGGTTTTGTCATACGTTTATTAGCGTCCTATCAGTTTTTTGATGATAACGGTTTGCGCCTCTTACTGCCACCGGATCGCAGCCCTCAGGGGGAGATTGATCGACTCAGTAGCGGCATGGCCGGACAGGTATTGAGTCCGGCTGTTGGCGTACGCCTGGCAGGGCGGTTCGCAGCCCGCCCCTGCACCCAGCGCATTTGATAGCATAGAAAATGACACGCCCGCCCGTCACGTGGTTTACTGGCGGGCGCTGTCTACCCTTACCAAGATCGTCAGCTACATATGAATCCAGCACCCTCTGAAATTGATCTGCCATCCCTGGTCAGCGCCCTGCACGCTTTCCTACCCGCTGCGGCGGTGCTGCATACGCTGGAGGAACGGCGTCCCTATGAGTGCGATGGCCTGACCGCTTACCGGCGTCTGCCCGGCGTGGTGGTCTTGCCGGACACTGTCGAGCAGGTGCAGCAGGTCCTGCGCCTATGCCAGGCCCGGCGCATTCCGGTGGTGGCGCGCGGCGCCGGCACCGGACTGTCCGGCGGCGCGCTGCCCTTGGCCGAGGGTGTCCTGCTGAGTCTGGCGAAGTTCAACCGCATCCTGCACATCGACCCCTTGAACCGCACGGCGCGCATGCAGCCGGGCGTGCGCAACCTCGCCATCTCCCAGGCTGCGACGGTCCACGGTCTGTACTATGCCCCCGATCCTTCGTCGCAGATCGCGTGCAGCATCGGCGGCAACGTGGCGGAGAATGCCGGCGGCGTGCATTGCCTCAAATACGGCCTGACCGTACACAACGTCTTGCAACTCACCGTGCTCACCATGAGCGGCGATCTGCTGCAGATCGGCGGCGCGTCTCTGGATACGCCCGGCTACGACCTGCTCGCCCTGCTGCACGGTTCGGAAGGCATGCTCGGCGTGATCCTCGAAGTCACCGTGAAACTACTGCCACTGCCGGAACGCGCCCAAGTCGTACTGGCGGCCTTCGATGCTGTCAGCAAGGCCGGCGCGGCTGTCGCTGCCATCATCGGCGCGGGCATCCTTCCCGCCGGTCTGGAGATGATGGACAACCTCGCCATCCGCGCCGCCGAGGATTACGCCCACGCCGGTTACCCGACCGATGCCAAGGCAATATTGCTGTGCGAACTCGATGGCGTGAACGAAGAAGTCTCCGAACAGATTCACCTGGTCCGCGACATCCTGAACAGCTGCGGCGCAACTGAAGTGCGCAGTGCGCGCGACGCCGCCGAACGCGCGCTGTTCTGGGCCGGCCGCAAAGGCGCCTTCCCGGCCATCGGCCGGCTCGCCCCTGATTATTACTGCATGGACGGCACCATCCCGCGCCGCGCCCTGGCCGAGGTGCTGACGCGCATCAGCGTCTGGTCGGAACAATTCGCGCTACCGGTGGCCAATGTTTTCCACGCCGGCGACGGCAACCTGCACCCCTTGATCCTGTACGACGCCAACAACCCCGGCGAACTGCAACGCGCCGAGGCCTTCGGCGCCCGGATTCTGCAATTGTGCGTTGCCGTTGGCGGCACCATCACCGGCGAACACGGCGTCGGCGTGGAGAAGATCGATCAGATGTGCGTGCAGTTCCGTCCACCGGAATTGGCGCAGTTCCATGCCGTGAAACATGCCTTCGATCCCGACGGCCTGCTCAATCCCGGCAAGGCGGTGCCGACGCTGGCACGCTGCGCCGAATTCGGCGCCATGCATGTGCACGGCGGGCAAGTGCGGTTTCCGGATATCGAACGATTTTGAAACGTGCGAAATCCGCCATGACTGACATCACCGCAACACTACAAGATGCCGTGCGCAGCGCCGCCAGCAACGGTACAGCGCTGCAGATCGTCGGCAGCGGCAGCAAAGCATTCTACGGGCGCTCCACACGAGGCCAGCCGCTGCAACTCGGCGCGCACCACGGCATTGTCGACTACCAACCCAGCGAACTGGTGATCACAGCGCGCGCCGGTACGCCGCTTTCAGAAATTGAAGCTACGCTGGCGGAACGCAATCAGATGCTCGGTTTCGAACCGCCGCATTTCGGCAGCGGTGCGACCCTCGGCGGCACGCTGGCCTGCGGCCTGTCCGGACCGCGTCGGCCATATGCGGGTGCGGTGCGTGACTTTATGCTCGGCATGAAGATCATCAACGGCAACGGCGAACTGCTTAGCTTCGGCGGCCAGGTAATGAAAAACGTCGCCGGCTACGATGTGTCGCGGCTCATGGTCGGCGCGCTCGGCACGCTGGGTGTGTTGCTGGAGGCCTCGCTCAAAGTGTTACCGCGACCTGCCGAGGAACTGACCCTGGCGCGTGAGGCACAGACCGACGAGGCCATCCGCACCATGAATGAATGGGCCGGTCGCGCCCTGCCCTTGTCGGCCTGCGCGTATGACGGCATGCGTCTCTACACGCGCTTGTCCGGTGCCAGCACGGCTTTGCATGCCGCACGCCTCAAACTCGGCGGCGAACTCATCGAAGACGGTGCCGGTTTCTGGGCGAGCGTACGCGAACTGCGGCATGGCTTCTTCAGCTGCGATGCGCAACTCTGGCGGCTGTCCGTGCCACCGGCCGCCGCGCCGATCGATCTGCCCGGACAATGGTTCATCGACTGGGGTGGTGCGCAACGTTGGCTGCGCAGCAGTGCACCCGCCGATGCGATCCGTGCCGCGGCGGCGCGCGCCGGCGGCCATGCCACATTGTTCCGCGGCGGCGACCGCGACGCAGTATTTCAACCACTCGCGGCGCCGCTGCTCGCCGTGCAACAACGTCTCAAGCAGTGCTTTGACCCGCACACCATCCTGAATCCTGGACGCCTGTATGTGGAACTGTGAGAGAAAGCTCCGTAGGGGCGGGCCTCAGACCCGCCCTGCATGAGCTTGAGATAGTGCCAAGACCTGGGCGGGTCTAAGACCCGCCCCTACGTGTGTCGAGATTATGTAAGCACCAATTGGAGCTGATATGAGCAAACCTGTGTTAGTCATCGGCAACAAGAATTATTCATCCTGGTCACTGCGGCCCTGGCTGCTGCTGCGGCAGGCAAAAATCGACTTCGAGGAAATCCGCATCAACCTCGGCGCGCCGGACATCCGCGAGCAGATCCTGCGTTATTCTCCCTCGGGCAGGGTGCCGGTACTGATCGACGGCGCTGTCACAGTCTGGGATTCGCTGGCCATCGGCGAGTACCTCGCCGATGGCCATCCGCAACTGCAGCTCTGGCCGTCGGGCATCGAGGCACGTGCCGTCGCACGCGCGGTCAGTGCCGAGATGCATTCCGGATTCACCGCGCTGCGCGAAAACATGACGCTCAATTGCCGCAAGTTTCTTCCGGGCAAGGGTCGCGCACCCGGTGTTGCGGAAGACATCGCGCGCATCACTGCGTTATGGACAGACTGCCGTCAGCGCTTCGGACAAGACGGCGAGTTTCTGTTCGGACGTTTCAGCATCGCCGACGCGATGTACGCGCCGGTGGCGCTGCGCTTTCGCACCTACGCCGTGGAACTCGAACCGGTCAGCGCGGCCTTTGTACAAACTCTGCTGCAACTGCCCGCCATGCAGGACTGGGTTGCGCAAGCCGGTGCGGAAACCGAAGTGCTGGCCGCGTTCGAGCGCTGACCCCGATGCAGACCTCCCTGACAGAAACCCTGCGCGCCACAAGCGACGGCCGCAACGCCGAGGCGATACTGCGCAGCTGCGTGCATTGCGGTTTCTGCAACGCCACCTGCCCGACCTATCAACTGCTGGGCGATGAACTGGACGGTCCGCGCGGCCGCATCTATCTCATCAAGCAGGTACTGGAAGGCGCGCCCGCCACAACCAGCACTCGTCTGCATCTGGACCGTTGTCTCACCTGTCGCGCCTGCGAGACCACCTGCCCGTCCGGCGTGCGCTATGGTGAACTGCTCGATATCGGTCGGGCGCACATCGAGCGGCAGAAACGACGTTCGCTGCCAGACTCTACCGTACGTTGGCTGCTACGGCGCGTGCTGCCGTATACCGCGCGCTTCGCGCTGCTGTTGCGCATCGGTCAGGCGCTGCGTCCGCTGCTGCCGCCGTGGCTGCGGGCATCGGTGCCGGCACAGCGCAGTGCGCCCGACTGGCCGGTCAGCACCCACCAACGGCGCGTGCTGCTGTTGGATGGCTGCGTGCAGCCGGTGCTGGCGCCGGACATCAATGCCGCCGCCGCGCGTGTGCTCGACCGGCTCGGCATCAACGCCGTGCGCGTGCCGCAGGCCGGTTGCTGCGGCGCGCTCAGCCATCATCTCAATGCCGTCGCCGAGGCACATGCGCACATGCGCAATCAGATCGATGCCTTGTGGCCGCATCTCGAAGCCGGCTGTGAGGCGATCATCAGCACCGCCAGCGGCTGCGGCGTGCACATCAAAGAGTACGGCCGCCTGCTGCGCGACGATCCGGACTATGCCGGCAAGGCCGCGCGCGTCGCCGCGTTGTGCCGCGACATCAGCGAACTGCTCGCCGGCGAAGACCTCAGCCGTTTGACGGCGGCGCCACACATGCCACGGCGTATCGCCTTCCAGTCGCCCTGCACCTTGCAGCATGGCCAGCGCCTCAACGGCACGGTCGAGAAATTACTGCAAGGTCTGGGTTTCGAACTGCTACCGGTGGCCGATGCGCATCTGTGCTGCGGATCGGCCGG
>JBGPWJ010000123.1:0-7646 GCA_041492115.1 Gammaproteobacteria bacterium | reverse complement strand
CGAGTTGTGGCGCAAGTATGGCGATCAGCCTGGGCGCATGCTGCCGGAAGAGGCACGTTCCGTTGCCAAGCTGATCGTCACGCCCACCGCGCAGAATCTGGTGCGTGTGTTTCTGCTGCAGGATCGGTTGAAATCGCTGGGTCGCGCCAATGACTTCAAGCCGCGCCACGTGCACGTGATCGGTGCCGGCGTGATGGGTGGTGACATCGCCGCCTGGTGTGCGCTGCGCGGGCTGCAGGTGACCTTGCAGGATCAGACCCCGGAGCGCGTCGCACCCGCCATCAAACGCGCCTATGCATTGTTTCAGCAGCAACTCAAACTACCGCGCCTTATCAATGCCGCGATGGACCGATTGGTGCCGGATTGCCACGGTCGCGGCGTGGGCAGCGCCGATGTGGTTATCGAAGCCATCTACGAAAATCGCGCAGCCAAGCAGGCACTCTATAGCGTTCTCGAGCCGCAACTCAAACCCGGCGCGCTGCTCGCAACCAATACCTCAAGCATTCCCTTGCAGGAGTTGTGTACCACCCTGCAACAACCCTCGCGGCTGGTCGGTCTGCACTTCTTCAATCCCGTGGCGAAGATGCAATTGATTGAAGTGGTCAGCAGTCCCGACACCGATCCGCAGCAGGCATTGCGCGCCGCCGCCTTCGCCCGCTGCATCGATCGCCTGCCGCTGCCGGTGACCAGCACGCCAGGCTTTCTGGTCAACCGCATTCTCATGCCGTATCTGCTGGAAGCGGTGAATCTCGAAGCCGAAGGCGTGCCCGCCAATCTGATCGATAAAGCCGCACTCGATTTCGGTATGCCCATGGGCCCGATCCTGTTGGCTGATACAGTGGGTCTCGACATCTGTCTGTCGGTAGCTGAGATCCTCGCCCAGGGCCAGGACGATCTCGTACCGGCGCGTCTGCGCGAACGGGTGTTGGCCGGGCGGCTCGGCAAGAAGAGCGGCCAGGGGTTTTATCGTTACACCAATGGCAAACCGGTGCCGATGCATTCCCCGAGTCGGCCGTATGTCTCGCCGGATCTCAGCGACCGGCTGATGCTGCGGCTGCTGAATGAGGCCGTGGCCTGTCTGCGTGAAGGTGTGGTCAGCGACGCCGACCTGCTCGATGCCGGCGTGATCTTCGGCACCGGCTTCGCGCCGTTCCGCGGCGGACCCTTGCAGTACATCAGAAGCAGCGGGCCGGCGCTACTGCTGGCGCGGCTGCGCGTGCTGGAGCAGCGTTACGGTTCGCGCTTCGCGCCGGATGCGGGCTGGACGGCGTTGACGGCAGGTTGATGTCACAACAACTGGACATCATCACACCCGAAAGCGCCGGCACGCTGGCAGGCCTGTTTCGCGCACGAGTCGAACGCTCACCCGACGCGATTGCCTATCGTCATTGCGATGCACCGTTGAATGTCTGGCCCGAAACCAGTTGGGCGCAGATGGCCTTTGAAGTTGCACGCTGGCAAGCGGCTTTGGAGCGCGATGGACTTGTGCCAGGCGAACGTGTCGCCATTCTGCTGCGCAATTGCCGCGAATGGGTAATGTTCGATCAGGCCGCGTTGGGACTTGGCCTGATCGTCGTGCCGCTCTATCTCGACGACAGCGCCGAGAACATCGCTTACATTCTCAATGATGCCGGCGCCAGCGTGGTCTTGCTGGAAAACGCGGAGCACTGGCAGCGCTTGTATGCGGTACGCGATCGACTCGACGCGGTGCGTCGTATCATCTCGCTTGACAGTCTGGTCGGCGAACCGCATGAACCGCGCCTGCGTTGGGCGCAGGAATGGTTGCCGGACGATGGCGGCGAACTGCGCGCCCTCGATTCCGGCCCTGAAGAACTGGCCACCATCGTTTACACATCCGGCACCACCGGGCGCTGCAAAGGTGTGATGCTGTCGCACCGCAACATCCTCTGGAATGCCCACGCTGCGCTGCAATACGTGCCGGCCTATACGGACGATCTGTTCCTGTCATTCCTGCCGCTGTGTCATACGCTGGAAAGAACCGTCGGCTACTACCTCGCGATGATGGCCGGCTCGACGGTGGCTTTCTCGCGTTCGATCGCGCAGCTCGGCGAGGATCTGGTGGCGGTGCGCCCCACGGTGCTGATCTCCGTGCCGCGAATCTTCGAGCGCGTCTACAACAAGGTTCAGGATCAGGTACAGCGCAAATCCGCGTTCGCGCGCGGCCTGTTCGATCTGACGGTGCGTGCCGGCTGGAGCCGTTTTGAATATCAACAGAAGCGGGGTGCACTACAGCCCGCGCAATTATTGCTGCCACTGCTTAGACCGCTGGTGGCCGGGAAAATACTGGCCAAACTCGGTGGCCGCCTGCGCATGGCCATCGTCGGTGGCGCGCCGCTGTCCGAACCGCTGGCGCGGTTCTTCATCGGCCTGGGCCTGCCCCTGATTCAAGGTTATGGACTCACCGAGACCAGCCCGGTGATCAGCGCCAATCTTCCAGACGACAACGATCCCGCCAGTGTCGGTGTGCCTTTGCAGGGACTCGAAACCCGGATCGGTGCAAATGGCGAGTTGCTGGTGCGCGGTCCCGGCGTGATGTTGGGTTACTGGAACAATGTCGAGGCCACGGCGCAGGTGATAGACAGCGATGGC
Organism: Gammaproteobacteria bacterium; assembly: GCA_041492115.1. Lineage (GTDB taxonomy): Bacteria > Pseudomonadota > Gammaproteobacteria > JBBQDK01 > JBBQDK01 > JBBQDK01. The sequence continues at coordinate 5,036 of JBGPWJ010000123.1, read as the reverse complement.
TGGCTGCACACCGGCGACCAGGCGCGTCTGGAGAACAATCATGTGTATATCACCGGTAGACTCAAGGAGATCATCGTGCTTGCCAACGGCAAGAAGATTCCGCCGGCTGAGATGGAGCTGGCGATCATGCTCGACCCCCTGTTCGAGCAGGTGATGGTGGTCGGCGAGGCCCGACCATTTCTAAGTGTGCTGATGGTGCCGAATACGGATCAGTGGGCCGACCTGTGCAAGCAGCTCGGTCTCGACCCAAGCGCCGCGGCGACACTGGAGGATCGCGCGCTGCTCAACCGGATTCTGGACCGCATTGCGCAGCGCGTGCAGAGCTTCCCAGGCTTCGCCCAGATTCGCCGTGTCTGCGTGAGCCTGACTCCCTGGAGCGTGAACAACGGCCTGCTCACGCCTACCCTGAAGCTGAAACGTCGGCAGATCACCACTCATTTCCAGGATCAGATCGAACGTCTTTACGTGGGGCATTAAGGCCGGAGCTGGGTTCTCTGTAGGAAACGCGGCGACTTATTGGGCTACCTGACTGCCCACACTCGAATCATAGATTGCCACACCGTTGCGCCCCTGAATCTTGGCCGTATAAAGGGCGCGGTCGGCGCTGCGCAGCAGATCTTCCGGGCAATCGAATTCCGCGATCTCATGATGTGTTGCAATCCCGATCGATACCGTTACGCCGATCTCCTGACCATTACCCAGATCATGGGTCTTCCCCGCAATGGCACGAACGATGCGCTCGCAGATACGCCCCGCATTCGCTGTATTGCATCCTGCCAGCACCAGCACGAATTCCTCTCCGCCATAGCGCGCAATCACATCCGTGTCGCGAGCTATCTCCATCATGGTATGGGCGACCTGCAGCAGCACGCGATCACCGGCCTGGTGACCATGGGTATCGTTGATACCCTTAAAGTGATCCAGGTCGATGAAAGCGACGCTGAGCGGCCAGTTATGATTCGTCGCCTGCGTGAATTCTTCGGCGAGCACCTGGCCGAGGTGGGCCCTGTTATACAGACCGGTGAGGCTGTCGCGTCGATTCTCTTCTTCCAGTGTGCGTGCCTGTGATTGCAGGGATTGCATCTCATGCTGGATGTCAACGGCTTGTTGCAGAGCCTGTAAATTGTGAATCAGCAGCAACTCCTGTCCCTGCTCCTGTATGTTTTGTATCTGTCTGTCGTCAATCAGATCGATCTCGAACAGGGATTCCATCTCCGGCAGTTCTTTACCAATATCGGCGACGATGGCCAGAAACGCGTCGTTGTCCATTCCCAACCATTCCAGGGCCGCTTGCGCGGCCCGATGCATTGCCAGGTCCAGGTCATCATGCAACCAGACATCCGCCAGATGACCGGTAACGGCCACGTTGAGAATGAAATCACGATCGATACCATCCGACCCAGCCAGACTCGGGTCATGACTGCCGGCGACCGCGGATTGGTAGTGCATGGGCATGTTCCAGGAGCGCAGCAACCACGCCCCGATCTCGGCATGGTCCGTGTCCAACTCGCGCCGCTCCGCGACTTGCAGTTGCAGGTGGTCATGCTGGACAACAGCTATTTTTGAATAAATATCGGGTATGGCCTTGTCCAACGCCAGCATGCCGATGTCCTGAAGAAGTGCGGCGAGGAAATGTTCTTCAACCACCGCTGAACCGGATCTGATGGCCAGCGCACGACCACTCAGGGCGGCCAATACCGAGCGCCGCCAGTACAGCGTGTAATCCATGCCATTATTTCCCTGCCCCGAGAACGAATGACGCAAAGAAAAACTCAGCGCCAGGCTTTGGGTGGCGCGCAGTCCCAGCAGCGCGACCGCCTGTCGCAGGTTATTGCACTTGCGCCGCCGCGCATAAAGCGGGGAATTGGCGACACTCAGAATCTTGGCGGCCAGCGCAGGGTCTTGTGTGATAAGCGCGGAAAGGCTACCAAGGTCCACCTCACCCTCCTGGCTCAGCTCAATGATCCGCAGCGCAATCCCCGGTAAGGTGGGCAGATTGGTACAGTGTTTCAGCCGCAACTCTAATTGTTTGTTCATAGACCGATGCACCACATCCTGTTAGCAGAATAACTCGTACAGTATCAGCCAGTATCAGCGGCAAATTGACCGGAAGCTTAAGGGACCTTTGATTAAGTCTTCCACCCGGTCAACGGATAAGTTAAAAGCGGCGCAGACATCGTATTGCGAGGCAGTGGATGAGGCGCGCAAGCTTCGCGGATTTGCTCAAGATTCCGTGTGTGCGACTAACACCAGCCATTTATTCGATTATTGATTAAATTGTCACTATAAGACAATGTAATTAAATGATATACACATGATTATCTCCGGTCGTTTCTAGCCCTCGAAAGGTTAATGCGGCTAAAGTTTGCCGCTGCCGATCCGCTACGTTGGCTGACACCCGATATATGACTAAGCCGGTACGCGCTGACTGATAACACCGTGCTTCCAAAATCGAGCCGGTCAACGCGCTGCCAGCGCTTCACAGCGGCAGGCAGTAACAAATTGCGGCAACGGTGTCTTTCTGAACAAGGAGAAAAATCGACATGACACTATTCAGCTGGTGGTCCCACGAGGACACGCCGTCCGCTGTGGTGAGCGACAACCGCGTCCAGCCGCGCACCGACGCCTTCATTGAACTCACCTTGTGCTGCGACGATGAGGAACTGTCCGGCTGCCATACGCAAAACATCAGCATCAAGGGTATCTATATCGATCTGCCGCACGCGATGGAACTCACGCCGGGTACCACGGTTGATCTGCGTTTTCATATCTGGACCGGCCGCGATCACATCGCGCGTTTTCTCCGCGCCAGCGTGGTGCGCTGCGATGAGCGTGGCCTGGCAGTGCGTTTCACCGATCATGATCTGGCGACCCACGCGGTCGTACAGGACATTCTCTATTATCAGCAGTACGAACGCCGCAGTGGAGGACGCGCCATGACACCGCGGCCGTCCTTTGGTGCCAATTTCAGTGCCTGGGTCGCGCGGTTGATGTCGTAATAACTCAGTGCCTGTAGGGTGGATCTAAGACCCACCTCTACATTCTGGGCTTGAACAGCGTATAGAAATTCCGCGTGGTCGCGCCGGCGATCTCCGCCAGTTCAACACCGCGCAGCTGTGCAATGAACTCGGCGACGTGGAGTACATAGGCCGGTTGGTTGGGCTTGCCGCGAAACGGTATCGGCGCGAGATAAGGTGAGTCGGTTTCCACCAGCATGCGCTCCAACGGCATGCGCCGCGCGACATCCTGTAATTGTGCCGCACTCTTGAATGTGACGATGCCGGAAAAGGAAATATAAAAGTTCATGTCCATGGCGGCCTGCGCCATGTCCCAATCTTCTGTGAAGCAGTGCATCACCCCGCCCACCTTGGCCGCACCCTCCTCCCGCATGATGCGCACTGTGTCGGCGCGTGCCTCGCGGCTGTGGATGATGAGCGGTTTGCGTGCCAGTTTCGCGGCGGCGATGTGGCGACGGAAGTAATCACGCTGCCAGTCCAGATCGCCTTCGCTGCGGAAGTAGTCCAGTCCGGTCTCGCCGATGGCGACGACCTTGGGGTGTTCAGCCAATTGCACCAGTTCTTCGACAACCGGTGGGCGCCCGTCACCTTCGTTAGGGTGCACGCCGACCGACACCGACACGTCCGGTATGTTTTCCACCAGTGCCAGCATCGCGGGATAGGCTTCGAGGTCGATGCCGACACAAAGCATGTGCTCGACGCCATTGGCGCGCGCCGCGTCGAGTGCGCCGGCCAGCCGGCCGTCATAGGGAGTGAGTTCGAGGCGATCGAGATGGCAGTGGGAGTCTACAAGCATCAGTTGGTTACTGCTGATTTTACTCTGGCGTGGGGCGCGTATCACGCGCCCTACATTGTGTGAGTCGGCCGTTCCGCTGTCAGCGCGCCCGCCAGGTAGGTTTCGATCTTGTTGCGTACCGCGCCGCCGTCGGTGTCGCTGAACTGCACGCCGATGCCCATCACGCGGTTGCTCTGCGCGCCCTTCGGGGTGACCCAGACCACGCGTCCGGCGACCGGAATCTTCTCGGCTTCGTCCATCAATGTCAGCAGCATGAAGACTTCATCGCCAAGCTGATAGGTCTTAGTGGTGGGGATGAACAACCCGCCATTTTTCACAAAGGGCATGTACGCGGAATACAGCGCGCTCTTGTCCTTGATGGCCAGTGACAGGATGCCCTGCCGCGGCGGTATGCCGGTTTTTTTCGGTTCAGCCATAATGTCTCAATGCGTTCGTCGTGCCTGTGTCCAGGGTATCAGGAGATCTTCCAGCAACAGTTGCGGGTTGACCGAAGTGTCGGCGAGCCGCGCGGCCTGGGTGAGCTGATCCAGATGACCGTACAATGCCTGCAAGTCTAATCCATCCGCGAGGTGCTGTAACTCCTTGCCGAGATCCCGGTTGACCAGTCGGGCCGGGCCGGCGGCCTTGAGACGGATCATGTCCATCACGGCGGTGCGCAGCCAGTCGAGTGTTTCCTTGAGATCCGCCTTGAGCCAGCCCGCCGCCATGGTCACTGGATCGGCTGCGGCACGCGCGACTTGAGCAAGATCACTGAAGAGCGCGAGACGGCGCTGCATAGCATCGCCCTGGGCCAAGGCCAGAGCTCGCAGCGGCGCGCCCTCGGCCAGGGCCAGCAGCACATCGAGATCCTGGCGTGAAGGCAGCTGGCCTTGCAGCCAATCGCGGGCCTGCGCCGCCGGCGGGTTATTGAACAGCACCCGCTGGCAGCGGCTGAGAATAGTGGCCGGCAGACTGGCCGGGCGGTCGGTGACCAGGAACAGCAGTGTCATCGGGGTCGGCTCTTCCAGGGTCTTGAGCAGACTGTTGGCGGCGTTTCTGTTCAGCGTGTCCGCCGGCGCGATCAGCGTGATCTGGTAACCGCCGTATTGGCTGGTCATCGACAATGTCGCGCACAGTGCACGGATCTGATCGATCTTGATGACCTTGCTGTCGTCTTCAGGACCGACGCGTCGGTAATCCGGATGTGCGCCGCTGCGAAACAGTGTGCAGGGTCGGCACTGCTG
>JBGPWJ010000107.1:0-8604 GCA_041492115.1 Gammaproteobacteria bacterium | reverse complement strand
TGGTAGTTGGCTCGGCATTCCATATACACATTGTACTGGCCATTAACGCTGCTAGTGACTGGCTCCGTGCCTTACTTCCTCGCATCGCTTGAGACCGAATTGTGACCACGTCGAAATTTCTTCGAACCGCTGCCAACCTTTTGACAATCACATGGTTGGAAGATCGAAGAGGAGAGGACGCACGGGACTTTTAGTTTCTTGTTTCTCGAACGGGATTTGCGTAATTTCATGTCACAAAACCAATTGCCGGAGTGGCGAAATTGGTAGACGCAAGGGACTTAAAATCCCTCGACTGGTGACAGTCATGCCGGTTCGATTCCGGCCCCGGGCACCATATACAAGAAACAACGCGCGTGAGGCGGGCAGGGCAGAGCACTCGCCGAATGGCACTTGCGTGAAGAACCGACCGACCAGCCCCCTCGCCCCCGCGCAGCGGGGGAGAGGGTTGGGGTGAGGGGGAGAAGGGTGGCACTGAATTATATTCCCCTCACCCTGGCCCTCTCCCAAAGGGAGAGGGGACTGTTTTTATATGATGATTGCTTCATCCAATGTAGGGTGAGTTAGCGTCGTTTGCATAACCCACCAGGCGTTGTGAAGCAACACAAAACATTCTTTACTGTGTGCCTAACGGCACATCTGCCGGGTTACGGCACAAACAACGTGCCTAACCCAGCCTACATTGATATATCCCACGATTACCCATCCCAACAGTGACTGATCCGCCGTTTCTTGCTAGGGTGTCAGGCTAAGCGAATGATGAAAGGGCCCTGAGTTATCCGGGCCTGAAGATCCCAAGGATTACGATGAAGCGAGTAGACGATTTCCGACTGACTTTCGGCAAGCGCGAACTGGTGCCGATCATGGTCGGCGGCATGGGCGTGGACATCTCCACCACCAAGCTGGCGTTGGTCGCCGCGCGCCTCGGCGGCATCGGCCACATCTCCGACGCGATGGTGCCGGCCGTGTCCGACGCCCACTTCAAGACCCGCTTCGTCAGCGACAAGATGAAGAAGTACAAATACAACGCGGCCAGCTCCGACAAGGCCGTGGTGCAGTTCGATCTCAACATGCTCGCCGAAGCGACGGCCAATCACGTCGGCCGCGCCATGGAAGCCAAGCAGGGCGATGGCATGATCTTCGTCAACTGCATGGAAAAGCTCACCATGAACAGCCCGAAGGAAACCCTGCGCGTGCGCCTCATCGGCGCGCTGGATGGCGGAGCCGACGGCGTCACCCTGAGCGCCGGCCTGCACCTCGGTTCCTTCGCGCTGATCCAGGATCACCCGCGCTTCCGCGATGTGAAACTCGGCATCATCGTTTCCTCCGTGCGCGCGCTGGCACTGTTCCTGCGCAAGAACGCCCGCATCAACCGACTGCCCGATTACATCATCGTCGAAGGCCCGCTGGCCGGCGGCCATCTCGGCTTCGGCATGGACTGGGCACAATACGATCTCAAGACCATCACCGCGGAAATCCTCGCGTATCTGAAACAGGAACAACTCGACATCCCGCTGATCGCCGCCGGCGGCATCTTCACCGGCACCGACGCCGTCAGATACATGGAAATGGGCTGCGGCGGCGTGCAGGTCGCAACGCGCTTCACCATCACCGACGAATGCGGCCTGCCGGCCAATGTGAAACAGGAGTACTTCAAGGCGAAGGAAGAGGACATCGAGGTCAACACTATCTCACCGACCGGCTATCCCATGCGCATGCTGAAGAACAGCCCATCGATCGGCGCCGGCATCCGCCCCAACTGCGAAGCCTACGGCTACCTGCTCGACGGCAACGGCAACTGCGCCTACATCACCGCCTACAACGCCGAACTCGAACGCCATCCCGACGCCAAGACGCTCTCGGTCAAGGACAAGACCTGTTTATGCACGCACATGCGCAACTACGATTGCTGGACCTGCGGGCATTACACCTATCGGCTCAAGGACACCACGCGCAAGTTGGCGGATGGGAGTTATCAGATGCTGACGGCGGAGCATGTGTTTCGGGATTATCAGTACAGTGTGGAGCATGGGGTGATGTTGCCGGAGGAGAGGGGGGTGGTGGGGGTTTGTTCGTGATGGGTGGTATCAAATCGAGTGGGAGTTGTGGTCTTTCCCTTATTTTCTCCGTGGGGAATATTGCACTGTGATTGAAGCATCAACTGTTTTTGTCCTTGGTGCAGGCGCTAATTGCTCATATGGCTTTCCAAGTGGTGAGGCTTTAAAAGCAGAGGTAGTAGCTGCAGTTCAACGATCACTTCGTAAAGACGATAGAAGCTTCCTCCTGATGCCTAACTACGGAGCTGCGGCGGTCGAAGAAGTTCAGCCAGACCGGTGCAATGCCTTTGCTGAAGCGCTGGCAAATGCTGGCCAGGCTTCAATTGACGCGTTCTTGAACTCCAACCGTCACCAACTCGGTTTTAAGGCGATAGGCAAGGGCGCGATTGCTCAGGTTCTGCTCGATTACGAAAATAAGGGGATCCCGAAAAGTGATGATGATTGGCTGGATTACCTTTTTAAAGTGATGCTAGAAGGGCTTAGCTCGCCTGAGGAGTTTATAGAGCAAAACAAGATTGGCTTCATAACATTTAACTATGATCGTCTTTTGGAGATGTGGTTGTTTCGCCGTATAAAATATTCCTTCGGCCTTGATGACATGTCGGCGTTCGATGTCCTTCGGAAGATTCCTATCCATCATGTGTATGGTATGTTGGGATCATTCCAAAATACCCCTGGTCCAGATCCGCATAGGTGGATAAATGCATCAAAGGGTATACGAACAATATTTGACACGGAGCACGACCAGTCGATTCTTAATGCGGCAAAAGCGCTCCTTGGCCACGCCAATACAATTTGTCTTCTCGGATTTGGATTTCATCGGGAGAATATCGAGTTGTTAGACTTGGCCACGCATACTCGTGTATGCAAAGGTCTCGTCGTTAGCTCCCGTTACGATATTAGTGATACCGAATTGGCTAGACTTACACGGCCGTTCTCTGGTGTGAACATTAGATGCACATATGATTGTGATAAGTGTTTGGAAACTTTCAGAGGCTTGCCCATCTTCTGATATCAATCGGACCAAAGTGAAAGGAAAACCAATTGGCACATCGCAAACTAAAGCCCCGAAACCGGGACAGATCTATTTACGCAACTTCTTTCCATAGAAAATAAACCGGCCCATTTGATCAGGCCCTGTACCGGCGCATTGCCTCCCCCCGATAACCGGTGCTACCATGGTGTCACCTGATCGATACGGTGATATCCCATGGTTGCTACCACGACACTCAAATTGTCCGACAAACTCAAGGCCCGCATTGCACGGCTGGCCAAGCAGACCGGCCGTTCCGCGCACAGCCTGATGGTGGAAGCCTTGGAGCGCGAGGTCGCGCGCGAGGAGCGCATGCGCGAGTTTGTACGCGAGGCGCTGGCAGCGGATTTGGCGGTCGAGGAGGGCGCGGCGGTCTATTCAGCCGAGAAAGTGCACGCCTGGATGGAGCGTCTGGCCCGTAACCCGAAGGCGGCGCGGCCCAAACCGTGACGCGGGTAGTCTATACGCAGAACGCGCTCGACAATCTTGAGCGGGTATTTTCTTTTCTTGCGGAGCATGACCCCGGCGCGGCCGTCGATGCAGCGGCCACCATCCGCAGCGCCGTGGAGATTCTGGCGGATCATCCGCTGATAGGCCGACGTGTTGAAGGCGAGATACGCGAACTGGTTATCTCTTATGGCAAGCACGGCTATGTTGCGCTCTACCGGTTTCTGCCCGAGCGGAGTCTGATTCGCATTCTGGCCCTACGGCATCAGCGCGAGTTGGATTATTCTGATTGAGTAGCAACGGGGTCAGCGAAACTGGGGCCTGTCTGCCCGATTTGTCAAAGCGCGATGGTAAAACGCACGGCCAAGCGTGGTGCCAATTTGGGTAACGCGTTTCTGGGGGTGTTCTCAATACCCCGCCTGCAAGGGCACGCGCCCAGTTTGACCTGCCTGCCAGAGAAAGAGGTCCCGGAAATGGTAACCGGCTTGCTTACCAGGGTCTGTCCCCGTTTTTCAGAAACGCGAACTGCTTCACGAACTTTAGATATGGCGAGTGCTATTTTTCGACACTATGAACATCGTGGCTTTGGAAATTTCACCTGGGAACACGATGAACTACCACATATCTGAAACCTGGAATGGAGAATAGTCATGCGTAAATTTATTATTCTTTCGGCGCTGCTGTGCGGGTCGGCACTGGCGGCGGGAACACCACAAGCGTCGGGTCTGCAACCGCGCACTGATGCGGCGCCGGGGTCGTCGCAGGCCAGAGAATCCATAGCGCCGCAGGTGACAATTGTCCAGCACACGAAGGAGAAGGTTGAGGAATACCGTATCCACAATCAGCTCTATATGATTAAGGTCATGCGCAATAACGGTCAGTCCTATTATCTGGTCGATTCCGACGGTGACGGAAAGCTGGACAAGCGGCTCAATGAACTGGACGCGAAGATGCAGATACCGTCCTGGCTTGCTTATAGATAGCTGGTAACAGCGCGGCAGGATCGGGGCTCCCACCGCACATAAGCGGCTGAACCTTACGGAACTCCAGGGTAAGGTCTTGCGCAATCATATGATCGTGCAAGACCTGACCCCAGTCCCTGCGGACTACTGCGGCGCCGGTTGCGAGTCTTGGCGCGGTGCCGGCTTCGCCTTTGGCACGAGCATCGGCACTTCGCGACGGTATTGCGCATAGGGTTCGCCGAGATGGCTGACCAGATCCCGTTCTTCGAGCCAGACGCCGACCAGGATGTAACCGGTGCAGGCCGCTGCAAACAGCAGATGGCCGACCGTCATTTCCGGCGTCGCCCAGAAGGCTACCACAAAGCCCAACATGATCGGGTGACGCACATATCGGTAAAAGCCGGTGACCTTGAAGCCGGGATGACTGTAGGGCCGGTTGCGCACATGCAGATAGACCTGACGCAAGCCGAACAGATCGAAATGATTGATGATGAATGTCGCCACCAGCACGATACCCCAGCCTGCCCAGTACACGCCCCAGATCGCATGACGGCCGATATCGTCAGTGACGTACCAGACCTCGGTTGGCAATGGTCGCCACTGCCAGAACAAGAGGACCAACGCCAGACTCGACAGCAGTACATAGGTACTGCGCTCGGCCGCCTTCGGCACGATGCGTGTCCACGCGCGCTTGAAGGCGGGACGCGCCATCACGCTGTGCTGCACCGCAAACACGCTCAACAACAGCAGGTTGATGATCACCGCTGTCACCACATCGGCGGCGACACCGTCATCGATCCCCTTCGGCACTGCCAGATTGCCGACGAAACCAATTGCATAGAGAAAGCTTGCGAGAAATATCAGGTAACAGATAATGCCGTACACGAAAGTGAATACTCTGCTCATGATCTCCTCCTGTAGTATGGACTTGTCCGAGAGACTCCTTCCCTGCACCGAGTCTTGGTGCGGCATTGCTCCATAGCGGAGTTATACCCCTGTTAAAAATGGATTACGAGGCCGATGGTCGATTCAATGCCTCTAGAACCTCAATTTGGAGTATAGGAAGCGAGAACCAGCAGGGTCTACCATCGTATTTGCAGAGTGAAGACGACGTAGCGTCTCAGCGCTTGAGCTTGGTAATTTTTGAACCTTCCAGCGTCAGGTTATACATCAGGCCTTTCTGCCCGACGATAAAGGCCAGAATCGGTTTCTTGAGTGTTTCGCTATCAATGGCACCACCTTCCCCGACTTTTACAATGGCCACGGAACCATCCACACCGACTTTCCAGCCCTCGCTTTCGCGGAAGTGTTTGAGTGCCTTATCCTCCATGAATACCAGAATCACATCCTTCTTCTGTACACCTAGCTGGAAACCGATCGAAGCGGCGCCGATGCTGTAATAGCCCACCGTCTTGCCATGACTGCGCAGCGAACCTTCACCGTACTCGCCACCGATGCCAAAGCCGGCCTTGATCACTCCCGCAAACACCAACACACCTTTGGCGGATTTCAGCAGGCCTGCCGCACCCTGCACTTCATGATTGAAATTCGCCATGGCCTTGTTGACGTCGGCGTCAATCTCCTGCTTGCTAGCCGCTTGCGCTTGCGGGCTTATACCGACGCCAGCGAGCATCAGCAACGACAAGGCCCATGCTGCAACCCATTGCGTATTGCGGTAGCTATTCATTTTGCGATGCTCCGGATGAAAGAAAGTTATGTTGGTAATGATAGTGCATAAACTCAGATCCAGCACCATCACACCCGCCACGAGAGCACGGGGTAAGGTCCAACATTTCAACAAATGTCTGAATGGTAGACCCTACCCTACATCTTCCTTGAAGTCCCTCCTATGAAGAACCGGCATTTACTTTTTTCATAATGATCCGGTCTTGCGTATCATCACTCTCGGACAAGCGCTCGGCAAGCGCCCTCAGTAAGCCCGCACCGTCACCACGCCAGGCACTGCCGTGCATGCACGCGAGAGTCGTGGGCTGCTCGCACGCGAGACGCTCCAGAATGGCGCCGGTATTCGGCGCGTGTGCGTAGTAATCCATGGGCGCACGGAAGGCCTCGCTCGGCTCGAGAATATCGGATTCAGTCAGCGCTGTCTCACCGGCGCCACCCTGTGTAAAGAGATCTCCGCACAGGAATGTCCTGGTGAGACGTTCCATCATAAGTCCGCACTCCCACCCGTGCGGCATATGCGGGGTGTCGAACCAGCTCACGGTATGCCGGCCCAAGGCCAGGTCTTCGCCATCGGCCAAGGCCCGTGGTGGGCGGTCAGCCATGTCGTTGATGGACACCATGGCCGCGACACGTCCACACACCGCTTCGGCATGGGGCGCGACCGCCAACCATTCATTGAGTGCGCCGCACTCGTCCGCCTCGACGTGCGACAGGCCGATATAACGCAGACTCTCGGCCGGGATGATGCTGTCTACCGCTTCGCGCACGAGCGGAAACAGGTGTCGCAGGCCTGTATGGAACAACAATGGCGCGTTGTCGACGATCAGGTATTGGTTGAAACTGAACGCTCCGGGGCCACCGGGAATGGCGATCGGGGTGTTGATACGATAAATGCCGTCAGCAATCTCATGGACATTGGTGCCAGACTCGCGGTTGGTAATCATGGTCTGCCTCCTTGAATTTTGGATTAGGGTCGGCAAGGAAGTGTAACGACAGCGTGTGTCGTTACACTTCCGTAGGCGCAGGGAGCGGGCGTATTCTAGAGGGATGCAAGACTTAGCCAGTGCAGAGGAACCGGATGACGCCAGCCTGGCGCGACGCATCACGGCGGCACGCCCTGGCACAGATGCCGAGGCGGAGGCCGCGTTGTACCGCCGCCTGGCACCGCGCGTCCGTTTATACGGCCTGCGGCATCTGCGCGATGGACCGGCCGCAGCCGATCTCATGCAACAGGTCATGCTGATGACGCTGGAAAAACTGCGTGCAGGAGACGTCAGGGAGCCGGACCGGATCGCCTCCTTCGTACTCGGCATGTGTCGCATGGCGGTGCTCGACCTGCGCCGCACGGGCCTGCGACGCGCCAGACTCTTGGAGACGTTCAGCGATGACGTGTTTCCGGCAACCGCTGCCGATGGTACCGGCGGCCTTGAACATACCGGGCTGCCACGCTGCCTGGATCGATTATCCGAGCGGGAGCGTTCCGTGTTGATGTTGACCTTCTACGACGACCAGCCGGCCAAATCGGTCGGAGGGGAGCTAGGGCTGTCCGAGGCCAATGTGCGGGTCATACGCCATCGGGCGCTGGGGAGATTGCGCGCGTGCCTGACCGAGGGCGATACCGAGTCATGAACCGATCGATCTGTCTTTCCTTGCTTGAACCCGAGTTGCTCGTCCAATATTGGCTGGGTGAATTGGATGAGTCGCGCGAGGTGCTTTTCGAGGAACATCTTTTCGGTTGCGCCTATTGCACGGCGCGCTTACAGGCACTCGTCGGCATCGCCGACGGAATCCGCGCGCTCATTCGGTACGGCTCTGTACGCGGCGTCGTGTCGCATGACTTTCTTGAACGCCTTGCCACGCAAGGGCTAAGCTTGCGTGAATACCAGGTCGCCCAGGGTGGCAGCGTTAATTGTACGGTTGCACCGGACGACGACTTGATCGTCGCACGGCTGCGCGCGCCTTTGGCGGGCGTTACTCGCCTGGATCTGGTTGTGTCCGACCAGGAAGGCGTGGAACAGGAACGCATGCAAGACATACAGTTCAATGCGGCAGCCGGCGAGATCGTCTACATTCCCAGCATTGAATACATTCGGACCCTGCCCGCCACGACCATCAGCATTCATCTTCTTGCCATGGATAATGAACGCTCGATCCAAATCGGCGAGTACACCTTTTTGCACACACCATGGCTGTCTACCTGGTAATTGGGGATAGACCACAATGCGGCCAATGGAAAAGGGGGCAGATTTATTTGTGCCTCATTGGCCTATCCATGTCCCCATTGGCCGTCCAAGTAATCTGGAATATTATGTGGCGGCAGAAGCGCAGTCGCAGAGAGCTGTTTCTGTTAGTGAAGAACCCGCAACGAACACGCAATAATTATTTATGGGAGATTTTATTGATGACTGAAGAAAAAACCCTG
>JBGPWJ010000285.1:0-2941 GCA_041492115.1 Gammaproteobacteria bacterium | reverse complement strand
TCCTCGACATCGACGCGATTGGAGCGTGGCACGATCACCAGCCGCGTCGGGTGCTCGTGATCGGACTGGTCTCGCTGGTCATCGATAATGGGCAGCTTCTTGGCATTCATCTGCTCGGCGTTCTGCTGCAGCACCTTGGCGCCGGACACCTGGTAGGGCAATGCCGTGATGACGACGTCGCCATCCTCGCGCTCGTAGCGGGCCCGAACGCGCACCGAGCCGTTGCCGGTTTCGTACATGCGCAGCAGATCGGCGCGCGGCGTGATGATCTCGGCCTCGGTCGGAAAGTCCGGGCCCAGGATGTGCTCGCATAATTCCGCCAGCGTGGTCTTGGGTTCCTCCAGCAGACGGATGCAGGCGCTGGCCACTTCACGCAGATTATGCGGCAGGATGTCGGTGGCCATACCCACGGCAATGCCGGTGGCGCCGTTCAGCAGCACATTCGGCAGACGCGCCGGCAACACCACGGGCTCTTCCAAGGTGCCGTCGAAATTCGGCGTCCACTCGACCGTGCCCTGCCCCAACTCGGCGAGCAGCACCTCGGCATAGCGCCCCAGGCGCGCCTCGGTATAACGCATCGCGGCAAAGGATTTCGGATCGTCCGGCGATCCCCAGTTGCCCTGCCCGTCGACCAGCGGATAGCGATAGGAAAAACTTTGCGCCATGAGCACCATCGCCTCATAGCACGCCGAGTCGCCGTGCGGATGAAATTTGCCCAGCACGTCGCCGACCGTGCGCGCCGATTTCTTGTGCTTGGAAAGCGCCGACAACCCCAACTCGGACATGGCGTAGACGATGCGCCGCTGCACCGGCTTCAAACCGTCGCTCAGATGCGGCAGTGCCCGGTCCAGGATCACGTACATCGAGTAATCGAGGTAGGCCTTTTCGGTAAAGGTCTTCAGTGGCTGGCGTTCGACGCCTTCCAGATTCAGGGTGAGATTATCGGACATGGCTTATCGCTTCCGGGTAAGGTCGTGGCTTGACTGCGGGGACAGGCCGGTGGCGGCTCGGGGCGCCATGCTAGAACGAAACGCCCGCAGCGTAAATCGATAGTTCATCGGATCGGCTGTTTAGATTTACCGGCGACGCCGGAAGCATTACGATGCACAGGAGAAATCCCCACGGAATCGGCACACCCCATGAGCCTGCTCGGTAAACGCTACAACCCTCCCGGTACACCTCCCGGCAGCCTGCTGGCCCACGACACCGTCCAGCACGAAGCGCTGCGCATCAGCCTCATCGAATACGACGACAGCTACTTCGAGGAACGGGAACACATCAGCGTCGATGAATGCCGCGCCTATCTTGCCACGCCAACACTCACCTGGATCCACGTGCAGGGCACGGCGCAGCCCGAAGTGCTGCGCAATCTCGGCGAGCAGTTCAACCTGCACAAGCTGGCACTGGAAGATGTGCTCAACACCGGGCAGCGCCCCAAGGCCGAATCCTACGACGGCCAGTTGTTCGTGGTGCTCAGTCTGCCCAGCTTGAACGATGGCCATATCGTCACTTCACAAGTCAGCCTGTTCATCGGCCCGGATTACCTGGTGAGTTTTCATGTCGGCTCCAATGACCCTTTCGAGCCGGTGCGCAAGCGCCTGCGCAATCACACCGGTCGTTTGCGCGGACTGGGTACCGACGCTCTGCTGCATACTCTCATCGACTTGGTCATCGACCAGGGCTTTCCGGTGCTCGAGGATTTCGGTGAACGCATCGAAGAGCTCGAAGAGGAACTGCTGCAAAATCCGGGCAAGCATACTCTCGCCGTCATCCATCAATTGAAACGCGATCTACTGTTGTTGCGCCGCATGCTCTGGCCGCAGCGCGAGGTGATCAACACCCTGCTGCGCGACGGTCATGTCCTGATTCACGAGGAGACCCGCCTCTACCTGCGCGACTGCTATGACCATGCCATCCAGATCATGGACCTGATGGAAAGCTATCGCGACATGACAGCCAGCATGCTGGATGTATACCTGTCCTCCGCCAGCAACCGGCTCAACGAGGTGATGCGCGTACTCACCGTCATCGCCACGCTGTTCATCCCGCCGACCTTCATCGTCGGCGTGTACGGCATGAACTTCGACCGCAGCAGTCCCTGGAACATGCCGGAGCTGGGTTGGCGTTATGGTTATGCCTTCTCGTGGGTGATCATGCTCGCCATGATCATCGGCCTGCTGATCTTCTTCAAACGCAAGAAGTGGTTTTAATGCTCAAAATACAGCGGCAGACTGCGCCGCGCCCGTTCCAACCCGCCCGCACGCACTGCGCTGACCGACTCCGATGACCGTATCACCACAGCAACCTACCGACCCGGCGCGAACCCTGGACCGCGCCCCCGGCATGGCCTCGGTCATGGTCACCTGGCTGCGGCGCCTGCTGCCCTTGGCCTTCCTGCTGTTGATCGGTCTGTTCGCCGGTCGCGAGTTGGCGCAGGTCGATCTGAAACAGGTGCGCGCCAGCGTCAAGGCCGTGCCGTTGCTGACGTTGGCGGGCATACAGATTGCCGCACTGCTCGGCGTGCTGGCGATGTCGCTGTACGACATCCTGCTGAGCCGCTGGCTCGAGATCGTCATCGCACGCAAAAACCTGCTGCGTTATTCCTGGGTGGCCAACACCTTCAATAATTTCGTCGGCCTCTTTGGATTGGCAGGTTCTGGCATCCGTTATCTGCTGCTGACCCGCGACGGCGCCAAGCCCAAAGCCGCAGCGGCCATGTCCGCCAGCCTGCTGCTGTCGGTACCGGTGGGTTTGGGTGTGCTGGCATTGCCGACCTGGTCCTTGTCGCGGCCGTTGCTGGCGACGCTGCCCTTGCCGAGCTGGATGGGTTACCTGGCCCTGGCCTTGTTCTCATTGTACGTGCCGCTCTATCTGCTGCTCACCGGCTCTGGCTTTCTGCACAGGCGTTATCTCGACAGCGTGCCAACACTACGCTTGACGC
>JBGPWJ010000029.1:0-15609 GCA_041492115.1 Gammaproteobacteria bacterium | reverse complement strand
CCGCTGCCGTTCTATTACGAACCGCTGGAATCGCAGCAGACCGACCTGCGCAAGTACCCGCTCAATGCCATCACGCAGCGGCCGATGGCGATGTATCACTCCTGGGATTCGCAGAACGCCTGGCTGCGTCAGATCCACGCGCACAATTATCTCGTCATGAGCCCCACGCTGGGCCAGCAGGGCGGTTTCAAGGATGGCGACTGGGTGTGGGTCGAATCGATGTGGGGCAAGGTGCGTTGCATGTGCCGCTTTTCCGAAGCCGTGGAACCGGGGACGGTGTGGACCTGGAACGCCATCGGCAAAGCCGACGGCGCCTGGAATCTCGAGCCCGGGGCCAATGAAGCGAACAAAGGCTTCCTGCTGAATCACCTGATCTCGGAAGAGCTGCCGGCCAGCAAGCATGGCGAACATCTATCCAACTCCGACCCGGTCACCGGTCAGGCCGGTTGGTACGACGTGCGCGTGCGTGTGTACAAGGCCGATGCCGCCGATCCGAAGGAGACCTCGCCACAATTTGCGACGCTGAAAACGGTGCCGGGCGAAGGACAGCGCAAGAGTTGGCTGTCGTACTTCGCCGGGAAAAAAGGCTGAACCGAAATGACGCAGCTGGCTCTGGTAATCGATCTCAACGTCTGCGTCGGCTGTCATGCCTGCGTGACCTCGTGCAAGGAGTGGAACACCTCCGGCATCGCGGGTTTCATGTCCGATGATCGGCCGTACGGTTCTGATCCGACCGGCACCTTCTTCAATCGCGTGCAGACCTTCGAGGTCGGCGAATACCCGAACACCGAGACCGTGCATTTCCCCAAGAGCTGCCTGCACTGCGAAGAGCCACCGTGCGTGCCCGTCTGCCCGACCGGCGCCAGCTACAAGCGTCCCGAGGACGGCATCGTGCTGGTCGATTACGACAAGTGCATCGGCTGCAAGTATTGCTCCTGGGCCTGCCCGTACGGTGCGCGCGAGATCGACGAACATCAGAAAGTGATGAAGAAGTGCACACTGTGTGTGGACCGCATCTACGACCAGGCCTTGCCCGAAGCCGAGCGCAAACCTGCCTGCGTCATGGCCTGCCCGACCAGCGCGCGTCTGTTCGGTGATGTGCACGACCCAAACTCGCAAGTCTCCATCGCGATCCGCGAAGAAGGCGGCTATGCGCTGATGCCCGAATGGGGCACCAAGCCGGCCAATCACTACCTGCCGCGCCGCAAGACCCGCATCATGATCCACGATGACGAACTGGTACGCGCCGACAACCCGCTCAAGAAAGAGCGCCAGCTGCCTATGCCGGATAAAGCTGAGCCGTCACTGGATGATGTGACGAGCTGGTAATCATCATTTAACTTTTGAGATTAAAATGAATCCCGCTTTCTCGGTCATCTTCCTCACCACCCTGATCGGCGCCGGTCAGGGTCTGTTTCTCGCACTGTATACCGCGCAAAGTTATGCGGCGGTGGGTCTGTTGCCGCCACAAGCTGGAGATTTTTACTGGCATGGCAGTCTGCTCGCATTCGTCTTGCTGACCGGCGGCCTGATCGCTTCGTTCTTCCACCTCGGCCATCCCGAGCGCGCTTGGCGCAGCGCTGCACGCTGGCGTACCTCGTGGCTGTCGCGTGAAGTCATCGTGCTGCCCGCGGTAATGATCGGCGTTCTTCTATATGGTTTGGTCTGGTATCTGGGCTGGGACTTTACGCTGATCGGCATCCACAGCGGCGTGCCCAATGATCTTGCTCTATTCATTGGTCTTGGCACTACGCTGCTGACCTTCCTGCTGTTCCTTTGCACCGGCATGATCTACGCCTGCATCAAGTTCCTGCAGGAGTGGGCCAGCCCACTCACCGTGATCAACTACCTGCTGCTCGGCACCGCCTCCGGCTTCACACTAGCCGCCGCTTACAGTATCTATGCGGCACCCGCGCTGGTCCACTTCTACGCCGCCTGGGCCATCATCATCGCCCTCGCCGCTTTCGTCATGCGCGTCTCGGCGCTGCTGCGCAATGCGCGCATCAAGCACAAGTCCACCGTGCAGACCGCCATCGGCGTGCGTCACGTGCGCATCGTGCAGAAGGCGCAGGGACAGATGGGCGGCTCGTTCAACACCCGCGATTTCTTCCACCACGCCAGCGCCGCCGCCTTCCGTTCCATCAAATGGCTGTTCCTGCTACTGGTATTCGCTGTGCCCGTGGCACTGTTATGGGCTGGCCTGTCGGAACATGCGCAGCCATTGATTGCGATCGCGTTCATCACGCAATACCTCGGGCTGCTATTGGAACGCTGGTTCTTCTTCGCCCAAGCCAATCATCCGCAGAACCTGTATTACCAGACCATTTCGTAGTGACGCAGTAGGGTGCGCCTGCGCAAGCACACCCTACGCCGGCTTATCGTCATCCTCCGGCGGCACAGTACGTGGCTTGCGGTTCTCGTCGATGGCGACATAGGTGAGCGTCGCCTCGGTGACATGGATGCAGCTGACCGCGCCGTTGCGCATACGCTCGGCATACACTTTGACTTCGACTGTGATTGAGCTGCGCCCGACGCGGGTGACCGCGGCATAGAAGCTGACCAAGTCCCCGACCAGCACCGGTTTGTGAAACTGAAAAGCATTCACGGCCACGGTAACGATGCGGCCGCGTGCGCGCCGGAAGGCGGCGATGCTGCCGGCGATATCGACCTGCGACATGATCCAGCCGCCGAAGATGTCGCCGCCGGCATTGGCGTCCTGCGGTGTGGCCATCACGCGTGTTGCCGGTTGGTCTGTCGGCAGGCTGTCTGCTGGCTGTGACATCGTCGATCCTGCAGGGGTTGGTGTAGTACTTGCCGATCGTGCACCGTCTACCTTAGAACCTTAGCCGGTCAAGGTCCAATCAATAATAGCAGCCCCAGGTAGGCCGTTCCAAACCTCACTCCGCACCCTTATGCCCCACCACCACACTCGGGTCCACTTCATACATCGCCGGTAGTGAATGCGCGATGCCCTTGTGGCAGTCAATGCAGGTCTTGCCTTCCGTCAGACCCTTGGCATGGCGCGGCACGGCGCGGCGGCCCTGCTTGGTGAAGTCCATCGATTCATAGTCGTGACAGTTGCGGCATTCGCGCGAGTCGGTGCGCTTCATCGAGGCCCAGACGTGGCGCGCCAGCTCCAGCCGTTTGGCTTCGAACTTCTCCGGGGTATCGATGCTCCCCAGCATTTTGTGCAACAGTTCGTTGGACGCCTGGATTTTGCGCACCATCTTGTGAGTCCATTCTTTGGGTACGTGACAGTCCGGACAGGTGGCGCGCACACCGGTGCGATTGTTGTAGTGGATGGTGTCGCGGTATTCCTTATAGACGTTGTCCTTCATCTCGTGACAGGAAATACAGAAGGACTCTTTGTTGCTCGCTTCCATCGCGGTGTTGAATCCGCCCCAGAAGATGATACCGGCAACAAAGCCGCCCACCAGTAGCGTGCCCAGTGAAAAGCGCGCTGTCGGTTTTTTCATCACGTCCCAAATGCGCCGGATGATGTTGCCGCCTTGCCCACTGTCATGTTTATCCGCCATGTCTGCCGCCTCGTTCGCTGTGCCTTACCGTCGTCACATCTGATCTTATTGCTGTTGCTTTTGCAGCACCTTGACCGGTTTGAAGGTGTTGTCCACCAGCGGCGGCGCATCGACCTGCGGCACGTGACACTGCGTGCAGAAGTACCGCCGCGCCGAGACATTCGACAGTACGTGACCATCACGATCGTTGAAGTGCGTCTGGCTGATCTTGGTCGCGCCCGACTCCTGATAGTTCGCCCAGCTGTGGCAGGTCAGGCATTTGTTGAGCTTCTGGTTGATGCGATAGCCTTCGATGGAATGCGGTATCAATGGCGGTTGCTGCACGTAGTTGCGCGTGATCGGTCCGCGGTCCAGCTCCCATTTCTTGAGTTCTGGCGCGGACGGTTCGTGTTCCAGATCAACGTCGCCGCGCAGGGATTTTAAGCCTTGGTCTTCGCCGGCGCTCATCGCAACCGGCGCGGCAAGGCACCATAACAGCGCCAGAGTCATGGCGATAAGCTTATTCATGACAGAACCTCCGTCTTATGGGCAAAGGATGTGGGGAAGGAATTGTGGTAACGCATGCCCCAATGGAACACGTCCTTGGAACAGACATCGATGCAGCGACCGCAGTTGGTGCAATTCGGTGACAGGATCACCGGGCCGGCACCTTTGGCTTGGCCCATGAGCGCCGGACCGATTACCTGCGGCTCGGGACAGACCGCGAAGCAATCCATGCAATCGTTGCACTGCGCGCGATTGGCGGCGCTGATGCGCAGCGGACTGTAGTGACCGACCAGGCTGTAGAAGGCGCCGACCGGACACAGATGCCCGCACCAACCACGTGTGCTGATCAACAGATCAAACAGGAACACCGCCAGCACCACGATCCAGGCCATGCCGAAGCCGAACAACAGGCCGCGATGCAGCATCGATACCGGGTTGACCAGTTCCCAGACCACGCTGCCGGTGAGCGCGGCGAGGATCAGCGTCAGGCCCAGCAGCCAGTAACGCAGATTGCGCGCAATGTGCAACGAACCTTTCAGACCGAGGCGCGCGCGCAACCAGCCGGCGGCGTCGGTGACGATGTTCACCGGACATACCCAGGAACAGTAGACGCGGCCACCGACCAGGAAATAAAACGCCAACACGATGAGCGCGCCGGTGAGCGCTGTTGTCAGTGGCAGGTGTCCCGCGAACAGGGTTTGCAGCAACACAAGAGGATCGGTGAGCGGCAGCGCGTTCAGTGTCAGGCTGGAGGTGAGATTGCCTTTGACGATCCAGATGCCGAACCACGGCCCGAGCAGGAACACTGCGAGAATGGACAACTGACTGGTGCGCCGTAGCAGCAGCCATTGGTGGGCACGCAGCCAACCTTTCTCTGCAATGGCAACGGCACCAATGCGCGTACTCATGGCGCACCTTCCGGTCGGCGTACCGGCAGCTCGATGATGTTCGGCGTGAGCGTGTGGCCGGCCTTCTGCTGCTCTTGCCAGCCGAAGCGGTAGTGGTGGCCGAGTTCGCCCTTGGCGAGAGTCAGCGGCAGCACTTTGATCGCCGACTGTTCCAGTACGCAGGATTTTTCGCATTTGCCGCAGCCGGTGCAATGATCCGAATGCACGGTTGGGATGAACAGCGCGTGCTTGTCGCTGCGCGGGTTGTGCATCAGCTCCAGCGTGATAGCCTTGTCGATCGCCGGACAGACTCGGTAACAGACATCGCAGCGCAGGCCCTGGTAGTTGAGACAGTTCTCGTGATCGACGATGACCGCGAGTCCCATGCGCGCCTTGTCTATTTCAGAGAGCGTATGATCGAGCGCGCCGGTCGGACAGGCCTTCACACAGGGGATGTCGTCGCACATTTCGCACGGGACCTTGCGCGCGGTGAAGTAAGGTGTACCGGTGGCCACGCCATCACCGAGTCGTGCCAGATCGAGCGTGTGGTAAGGACAGTCGCGCACGCACAATCCGCAACGGATGCAGGCGCCGAGGAAATCATGCTCCGGTATTGCGCCGGGTGGGCGCAGCGCATAGGCGGGCAAGGCGCTGGTCTGGCGTGCATACAGGCCCAGGCCGGAACCGATCAATGCGACACCACAGGCGGTCTTGGCGATGCTCGCGAGGAAGCGGCGACGGTCGGGCCGTGGGGTGCTGTCCTGTTTGTGTTGCTCGTGAAGCATTTCTTCAGGCCCGGCGTTTCGTATCGCATTGCAGTGCCATTGATCCACCCTCACCCCAACCCTCTCCCGCCAGCGGGAGAGGGGGAAACAGGGGCAGCGCCACTTCATGATTCACAGGCGCATCCAAAACCACAGTCTCTCCACAACTCCCACGACTCTCAAACAAAGAGTCCCCTCGCCCCGCGTGCGGGGAGAGGGCCAGGGTGAGGGGAGGCTCAACAACCACACGCATCACAAATCAAACCTCAACCTTCACCACCCGCACCGCGCACTTCTTGTAATCGGTCTGCTTGGAGATCGGGCAGGTCGCATCGAGAGTCAGCTTATTGATCAGACGGCTCTCATCGAACCACGGCACGAACACCACCCCTTGCGGCGGGCGGTTGCGACCACGCGTTTCGATGCGCGCGCTGATCTCACCGCGCCGCGATTGAATCTTCGCCGCCATGCCACGACGCAGACCGCGCGCCTTGGCGTCATCCGGGTGCATGAATATCTCGGCATCGGGTACAGCACGATACAACTCGGGAACACGCCGTGTCATCGAACCGGAATGCCAATGCTCCAGCACGCGGCCGGTGACCAGCCACAGATCGAAATCCTTGTCCGGCACTTCGGGCGGCGCTTCATAAGGCAGAGCAAAGATATTGGCGCGGCCGTCCTTCTGGCCGTAGAAGCGGATGCCTTCGCCTTTCTTCACATAGGGATCGTAGCCTTCGCGATAACGCCACAAGGTTTCTTTGCCATCGACCACCGGCCAGCGCAGACCGCGCGCCTGGTGATACATGTCGAAGGGTGCGAGGTCATGGCCGTGGCCGCGACCGAAGCCGGCGTATTCTTCGAACAGGCCCTTCTGCACGTAGAATCCAAAGGCCTGCGATTCATCGTTGTCGAAACCTTTGGCCATGTCGGTGAGCGGATACTTGTTCACCTGTCCGTTGGCGTACAGCACATCGAACAGCGTCTTGCCTTTGTACTCGGGTTTCTTGGCGACCAGCTCCGCTGGCCAGATGTCATCGACCTTGAGGCGCTTGGAAAACTCCACGATCTGCCAGAGATCGGATTTCGATTCTCCCGGCGCTTTGACCTGCTGATGCCAGAATTGCGTGCGGCGTTCGGCATTGCCATAAGCGCCTTCCTTCTCCACCCACATCGCGGTCGGCAACACGAGATCGGCGGCGAGCGTGGTGACAGTCGGATAAGGATCACTGACGATGATGAAGTTGTCGGGGTTGCGATAGCCGGGATAGGTCTCGCCGTTCATATTGGCGGCAGCCTGCATATTGTTGGTGCACATCACCCAGTACACATTGAGTTTGCCGTCCTTGAGCATGCGGTTCTGCAACACGGCGTGGAACCCGGGCTTTTCCGGGATGGTGCCTTCCGGCAACTTCCAGATCGTCTCGGTCTTGGCGCGGTGTTCGGGATTTTTCACCTGCATGTCGGCGGGCAGACGATGCGAGAACGTCCCGACTTCGCGCGCCGTGCCACAAGCGGACGGTTGGCCGGTGAGCGAAAACGGTCCACAGCCGGGCGTGGAAATCTTGCCGGTGAGCAGGTGCACGTTGTACGCGAGGTTGTTCGCCCAGGTGCCGCGGGTGTGCTGATTGAAACCCATGGTCCAGAACGACACGATCTTGACCTTGGGATCGGCATACAACTTCGCCAACGCCTCGAGTTGTTCCTTGGGCACGCCGGAGATTTCGTTGGCCTTGTCGACGGTGTACTCGGACACAAATTTCTTGTAGGCGGCAAAGTCGATCGGCTGCGCACCATCGATCGCATCGGGACCGGAATTCTTGGCATTCTTCTCGCGCGGATCGGTGGGTCGCAGGCCGTAACCGATGTCGGCGTTGCCGCGTTTGAAGTTCACATGGTTCTTGACGAACTCCTCGTTCACCGCGCCATTCTGGATGATGTAGTTGGCGATGTAGTTGAGAATCGCCAGATCGGATTGCGGCTTCATCACCATGCCGATGTCGGCGAGTTCGAAGTTGCGGTTCTCGAAGGTGGACAACACGGCCACTTTGACATTGTCACCGGTCAAACGCCGGTCGGTGAGGCGCGACCACAAAATCGGATGCATCTCCGCCATGTTCGAGCCCCACAGCACAAAGGCGTCGGCCTGCTCGATGTCGTCATAGCAGCCCATCGGTTCGTCCATGCCGAAGGTGCGCATGAAGCCCGTCACCGCCGAGGCCATGCAGTGGCGCGCATTCGGATCGAGGTTATTGGTGCGCAGCCCGGCCTTCATGAGTTTGCTGGCGGCATAACCTTCCCAGATGGTCCACTGCCCGGAACCGAACATACCCACCGAGGTTGGGCCCTTGCTCTTGATGGCCTGCGTGTATTTCTCGGCCATGATGGCGAAGGCTTGGTCCCAGGTGATGGGCGTGAACTCGCCTTCCTTGTCGTACTTGCCATTGGTCATGCGCAGCAACGGCGTGGTGAGGCGGTCCTTGCCGTACATGATCTTCGACAGGAAATACCCTTTGATACAATTCAGGCCGCGATTCACCGGCGCATCGGGGTCGCCTTGCGTGGCGACCACACGGCCGTTCTGCGTGCCGACCAGCACGCTGCAACCAGTACCGCAGAAACGGCACGGCGCTTTGTCCCAGCGGATATCGTCGCCGACCTTGGCGAGTGCCGACGGGATCGGCAGCGTGAGGCCCGCCGCCGCCGCGGTCGCGGCGATGGCATTGGCTTTGATGAAGTCGCGTCGTGTCAGTTTCATTGCGGTGTCTCCTGATCACTGTCGTAATGGTGGTAAATCATGGCGGCGGACAGCACGCCCTGCATGTCGTTGAAGTTCATGATGCGGTCGGCCAGCTGGCGATCGTTGGCGTCTTCAACGGTGACGACCAGGCGTCCGTCCGCCGTGACGGCGTGAATCTCCACACCGGGTTGATCGCGCAATTGCGCCTGCACGGCCGCGAGGTGTTCGGGCCAGGCGCGGACGATGACGCCGGTGATGTTCATGCGCTGATGCACTCCTGAATATGTTGACCAACACGCAGTGTCAGCGCTTGCGCCGGACAGACCCCGATGCACGCGCCGCAACCGGTGCAGACGGCGGCATCGATGCGCGGATAGGCCACACCATTGCGCGGCAGCTGAAAATGAATAGCGCCGACATCACAGTGTTCGCCGCAGCTGCGGCAGACTATCCCTGCCAACGTCAGACAGCCCGGTGTGAGCTCGGCCTTATTGGCCCAGGGTAGTTGCGTGTCGGTGTGGCGGCGCAATGCGCCGGTCGGGCAAACTCCGACGCATTCGGCGCAGAAGCTGCAAGCGGCATGACTGAAGTCGAGCTGCGGATAAGCACCCGAGCCGATAGCAATGACATGCTCGGGACAGGCCGGCACGCAATCGCCGCAGCGGTTGCAGGTGGCGATGAAAGCCGCCTCAGCCAATCCCCAGGGCGGTCGGATCGGTGTGCGTTTCGCACCCAGGTCGCCGCGCAGGAACTGTCTGCGATTGATTGAATGAAGCATGTCGATAACTAGCCTGTCAGTGGATGACAGTAAAACCCCGCTGAGCCAAAGGGTACCTTGATGTGGGTCAAGCACGCAGCCTTTGTTACGGCTACTATTGATATACATCAGTGATTCACTTGGTTGGTTTGCGGGCTACCCATGTAACCCCTTGTATCCATCGCGGCGGCTGGTTATGGTGTGACTATGGACAAGCAACTGATTGATCCTTTCGGCCGCCACATCGAATACGTGCGCCTGTCGGTCACCGACCGCTGCGATCTGCGCTGCTTTTATTGCCTGCCAAAAGGCTTCCGCGATTTTCAGGAACCGGATAACTGGCTGAGCTTCGATGAGATCGAGCGCGTGATCGGCGCCTTCGGCGCGCTGGGTGTGCGTCGCGTGCGCCTCACCGGCGGTGAGCCGCTGACTCGGCACCGGCTGCCCGAACTCGCTGCGCGTCTGGCGGCGCTGCCCGGCATCGAGGATTTATCGCTCAGCACCAACGCCACACAACTCGACAAACATGCCGTGGCATTGAAAGCCGCCGGCGTGACGCGCATCAACGTCAGTCTCGACAGCCTGCGTCCTGAACGTTTCAAGACCATCACCGGTGGCCGACTCGACAAAGTGCTGGCTGGATTGATGGCCGCCAAAGCGGCGGGCTTTGCACCGATCAAGATCAACATGGTGGCGCTGCGCGGCGTCAACGATGACGAGTTCGAGGACATGGTCGCGTTCTGTATCAAACACGACTTCACGCTGCGCTTCATCGAAACCATGCCCATGGGCAGCACCGGGCGTGATGCCGCCGACAACTATATCGACTTGCAGGATGTGAAGCGCCGCTTAAGCGAGCGTTATGAATTGATTCCAGGCGTGATGCCGGGCGGCGGACCGGCGCGCTATGTACGGGTGGCCGGCAGTGAGTTGCGCATCGGCTTCATCACGCCGATCTCGCAGCACTTCTGCGCCACCTGCAATCGGGTGCGCCTGTCGGCGGAAGGAACCTTGTATCTGTGCTTGGGCCAGGATGACAAGGTGGAACTGCGGCCGCTGCTGCGCGCCGGCATCAGCGATACGGAATTACAGCAGGCCATCGTGCAGGCGATAAAGCTCAAACCGGAACGGCATGAGTTCAAGGAAAAGCCGCAGCAGGTGATACGCTTTATGTCGGTGACCGGCGGGTGAGTCAGCGCGGCTGTTAACGTTTAGTGTCGTAGGGCGCGCTTGCGTACGCGCAGCCGGCCCGTCACGCGTCGACTATGCACTATCCATCAGAACCTGGCCCGGTCCCGCCGGCTTCAGAACCGCTGCAGATAATCGATGAACAACCGCTGCTCCGGCAGACCGTGCGCGAGCAGCAGGTCGCGGGTCTGCCCCATCAGCGGCTCCGGCCCGTTGACATACACATCGTGGCCGGCAAGGTCCGGGTAATCCTGCACGATGCGCTGCCCGCCGAGCAGAAAGTCGTGCTCGGTGGTAGACGCTGCATCGGCCCCGTCACCGCTTAAAGGCGTGTAGGTAAAATCGTCGAGCGCGTCGGACCAGGACCGGCAGTAATTCTCCAGGTAATGCTCGCCGGCCCGTCGTACTACCCAGTACAAATGCATGGCCTGCGCAAATTCCAAGGCGATGGCATGCTCAATCAGGCTTTTGATCGGGGCAAAGCCGGTTTCATAGGCAAGCAGGATCAGCGGCCGCCCGGCGTGTTCGTCGAGCGTGAAGCTGCCATAAGGCCCGGACAGAGCAACCGGTTGGTTGAGGCGCAGTTGACTGAAGATGTAATCGGCGAACGGGTCGCCGGGCACGCGCTTAATGTGGAACTGCAAGTGCATCGCGTTGCAAGGGCAACTGGCGATGGACTTGTTGCGCGGCGCCAGTCCGGCAATCTCCATGCTGACATGCTGGCCAGCCAGAAAGCGCAATGTTTGATTGCGCGGCGTACGCAGGTGCAGCACCAGCAGATCCTCACCCAGGCGTTCAATCTTGTTGACCCGCGTGATGACCTGCTGGTGCGGGATGTCGCCAACACCCCCGGCTTCGCTGGCTTCGATGACCAGATCCTCGGCGGCATGGGCGCTGCACATCAGGAATGTCCCCTGGGCCTTGTCCGGTTCGCTGATAACATAATCGTGGAAGCGGATTTCGCCGAGCCGGCCGGACACCACACGGGCGCGGCATTGCCCGCAGGAGCCGTTGCTGCACCGGTAACTTGGCGCCAGACCGGCACGCAGCGCGGCTTCCAGCAGCGTCTCCTGGGGCTCGGCCGGAAATTCGTGATCGGAAGGCAGTAAATGTATCTTGGCGGTCATGATCCTGAGCACAATGACACTAACTTAAGCGGTTTCATCTCTGTCGTAGGGGTGGGTCTCAGACCCGCCCCTACGACACATCGGACATAATTGATCCATAATGGCTTGAGGCTAGGCAGGCCGTTGGCCAAACCACTGGCAAACAACAGATAAAGCCCAGGCCTTTGCAGACTCACCCTATAGCGGCCGATTTTGTTGACAATACAATGCCATTCCAAGTAGGCTACGCGTCTTTTCCGCAATGGATAGCCCCTGTTTGGGAAGCGGATTCCTGACACTCTATATATAAATTGGATCGCCGTCATGAAGAGAACCTTTCAGCCCAGCAACCTGCACCGCGCCCGCACGCACGGCTTTCGCGCGCGCATGGCCACCAAGAACGGCCGCTTGGTCCTCAAAGCACGGCGTGCCAAAGGGCGTGCGCGTCTTTGCCCCTGATCCTCGGACTGCAGCGCTGTGATAACGGCGCACTTTCCCCGGCGCGCACGGCTGACCAAGCCGGAGGATTATAAGAGCGTATTCGCGGAGGCGACCCGGGCAACGGTCGGTTGTCTGACCATGCTGGCTCGGCGCAATCAACTGACACATCCCCGCCTCGGTCTGGCCATCTCCAAGAAACACGCGAACAGTGCCGTCGCACGCAATCTCATCAAGCGCGCAACCCGGGAAAGTTTCCGTCTCTTGCAACATAAACTCTGTGGTGTGGATGTCGTGGTGCTGACCCGTCCCGGTGTAACCAAACTGAGCCGCGCTGAATTGCAAGCATCACTGGCGAAACTCTGGTCAAAGATGATCGAGCGATGCAAAGACTCCTGATACTGCTGATCCAAGGCTACCGGCTGCTGCTCAGCCCTTGGCTTGGCAATCACTGTCGATTTTACCCAAGCTGCTCCTGCTACGCGCACAGCGCCATCACCACGTACGGTGCCGCGCGCGGCGGCTGGCTGGCGCTGCGTCGCCTGTTGCGCTGCCATCCCTGGCATTCCGGCGGCTTCGATCCACTTCCCGACCTGACCAAAAAAGCCCCGCATGGATAATCAACGTTTATTTCTCTTCGTCGCTCTCTCATTCGTGCTGATGCTGATCTGGCAGGCTTGGCTCACCGATTATGGTGCCAAGCCTGCACCGACCGCCACTGAGCAGGCACAGACCGGCACACCTGCAACCAGTGCCGCGCCCTCGCAGGATGTGCCGGCCGGCACCGTCAGCAGTGCCGCACCGACTGCTCCCGCCGTGGCTGCGGCGCAAGCCGTGGCCGCCGGTGGTCAGCGCATCCGCATCATCACCGACGTGCTCGATCTGCAACTCGATAGCCGCGGCGGCGATGTGCACACGGCCGACCTGCTGGCCTATCCGAAGGTGGCCGGCAAGTCCGATGAACCGTTTCGTCTGATGGATGACGCGGCAGCGGATCTCTTTATCCCGCAATCCGGACTGCTCGCCCCCGGCGCGCCCGATCACCACGCCTTGTACAGCACCGACAAGACCGAATACCGTCTAGCCGACGGTGCCCAGGAACTTGAGGTGCGTCTGCACTGGCGGAATGCCGAGGGTCTGAAGGTCGACAAGGTCTATAGCTTGAAGCGCGGCAGCTACGCGATCACCGTGCGTTACGAAGTGGAAAACGGCGGCACACAGACCTGGAAGGGCCGCGCCTATGAACAACTGCAACACGGCGAACCTGCCAAGGCCGGCCGTTTCGGTATCAGCACCTACACCGGCGGCGTGATCTACAGCCCGGATGAAAAATACAAAAAGATCAGTTTTGATAATATCGCCAAGCAGGACCTGAGCCGCGACTTCAGCGGCGGTTGGGCGGCCATGATCCAGCATTACTTCCTCGGCGCCTGGATTCCCGAGACCACCCAGACCAACCACTACTTCTCCAAGGCACTGCCCGACAAGCACTACGTGCTCGGCCTGGTCAGTCCGGAAATCAGCGTGGCGCCGCAGGGCAAGGGCGTGTTCACCAGCCGGCTGTATGTCGGACCGAAGTTGCAGGATCACCTTGCCCAAGTTGCGCCGGGTCTGGAACTGACCGTCGATTACGGCGTGCTGACCTTCATCGCCCAGCCGATCTTCTGGCTGCTGAAAAACATTCACAAGATCGTCGGCAACTGGGGTTGGGCCATCATCCTGCTCACCATGCTCATCAAGCTGGCGTTCTACAAACTCTCCGAGACCAGCTATCGCTCGATGGCGAACATGCGCAAACTGCAGCCGCGCATGCAGGCCCTCAAAGAACGCTATGGCGACGACCGCCAGAAGCTCAACACCGCGATGATGGAGATGTACAAGAAGGAGAAGATCAATCCGCTCGGCGGCTGCTTGCCTATCGTGGTGCAGATTCCGGTGTTCCTGTCTCTGTACTGGGTGCTGCTGGAAACCGTCGAGATGCGTCAGGCGCCGTGGATTCTGTGGATCAAGGACATGTCCAGCGCCGACCCGTATTTCATCCTACCGCTGATCATGGGCGTGACCATGCTCCTGCAGCAGAAACTCAACCCGGCGCCGATCGACCCGATGCAGGCCAAGGTGATGATGGCCATGCCATTCCTGTTCACCGTGTTCTTCGCCTTCTTCCCCTCCGGCCTGGTGCTGTACTGGGTGGTGAACAACACGCTGTCGATCGCACAGCAATGGGTTATTACCAAGCGCGTCGCGGGCAATACGTTGTAAACCAATGTAGGTCGCGTGGAACGCGACCTACAGACCTCTAAAGGCCTGCGTCTTTGCGTTGAGCCGTCATAGGAATGAATCGCACCACTGACACCATCGCCGCCATCGCCACGCCGCCCGGACGCGGTGGCATCGGCATCGTGCGCATCTCGGGTCCGGCAACCAACGCCATCGCCAGCGCACTGCTCGGCAAACTCCCGGCAGCGCGCCACGCCACCCACACCTTGTTCCGCGCCGCCGATAACAATGCCATCGACGACGGCATCGCCTTGTACTTTCCCGCGCCGCATTCCTTCACCGGCGAAGACGTACTGGAACTGCACGGCCACGGTGGCCCGGTGGTCATGGATATGCTGCTGACGCGCAGTGTCGAACTCGGCGCGCGTCTGGCGCGGCCCGGCGAATTCTCCGAACGCGCCTTCCTCAACGACAAACTCGATCTCGCCCAGGCCGAGGCCATTGCCGACCTGATCGACAGCGGCAGCACGCAGGCCGCGCGCGCCGCGCTGCGTTCCTTGCAAGGTGAGTTCTCGCAACACATTCATACCCTGGTCGAGACGCTGATCGAATTGCGCAGCTACGTTGAAGCCTCAATCGACTTTGTCGATGAGGAAATCGATTTTCTCAGCGACGGCAAGGTTGCCGAGCGCCTGCACGCGCTGCTTGGACAGATCAGCGCCGTGCAGCAATCCGCGCAGCAGGGCCGCTTGTTGCGCGACGGCATGACCGTGGTGATCGCCGGTCGCCCCAATGCCGGCAAGTCCAGCCTGCTGAACCGGCTGGCCGGTTATGAAGCCGCCATCGTCACCGAGATACCCGGCACCACGCGCGACGTGCTGCGCGAACACATCCACATCGACGGCATGCCGGTGCACATCATCGACACCGCAGGCCTGCGCGACAGCGGCGACATCGTCGAACAGGAAGGCATGCGCCGCACCTGGGACGCGATCGCGCAGGCCGACCGCGTACTGCTGATGATCGACGACCGCCTCGGCATCCGCCCCGAAGATGTCGCCATCCTCACGCAGCTGCCAGCGGAATTACCGGTGACGGTGGTGCGCAACAAAATCGATCTGACCGGGCATCCGGCCGGCGAGCACGAAGGCGCCGAAGGTCCGGAAGTTTGTCTGTCGGCGAAAAGCGGCGCGGGCATCGATCTGCTGCGCGCACATCTGAAAACCTGCATGGGTTACACAGGCGCAGATACCAGCGGCTTCCTCGCCCGCCGCCGCCACCTCGACGCTCTGTCGCGAGCCCACGCGCATCTCGTCAACGGTCAGCAGCAACTGCAACACGCGCAGCGCAGCGAACTGCTCGCCGAGGAACTGCGCCTCGCGCAGCAGGCACTCGCGGAGATCACCGGCGAGTTCAGCAACGAAGATCTGCTGACGCGGATCTTCAGCAGTTTCTGCATCGGTAAGTGATATGCTTGATTTGGCGCT
>JBGPWJ010000216.1:0-4622 GCA_041492115.1 Gammaproteobacteria bacterium | reverse complement strand
ATCCAGGACGATCTGCTCGACAATCCCAAGCGTCTGGAATCGCTGGCGCAGGCCATGCACCAGCGTCTTGATCAGATCGTGACCCGCGCCGAAGGCAACAAGCAGGCGCTGCGGCTGGCTACGGCGGCGCGCATCGCGGTGTCCGAATTCGAACACGCCTTCCCGCGTAAGCAGGAACTGCGACGCCGCGCGCTGGCGCGTTTCAGTCAGGCCACGCGCCGCGACAATATCGACTTCAGCGGTCTGGCGCGCGTCTCGCACGTCACCGATGCCACCGACTGGCGCATCGAATACCCGTTCGTCGTGCTGGCGCCTGACACCGAGGCCGAGATCCCGGCGCTGGTGCGCGCCTGCATTGATCTGGGTCTCACCATCATCCCGCGCGGCGGCGGCACCGGATACACCGGCGGTGCGGTGCCGCTGTACGAGAACACAGCGGTCATCAATACCGAGAAGCTCGAAGGCTTGGGCGCGGTTGAGATGCGCCGCCTGGAAGGCGTCGACCATGAAGTGCCGACCGTGCGCGCCGAAGCGGGCGTGGTCACGCTGCGCGTCACCGAGTTGGCCGAGTTGAACGGCTTCGTGTTCGCCGTCGATCCCACATCGCAGGATGCCTGCACCATCGGCGGCAACGTCGCCATGAATGCCGGCGGCAAGAAGGCCGTGCTGTGGGGCACGACGCTCGACAACCTGGTGTCGTGGCGCATGGTCACGCCGGACGGCGAGTGGCTGCTCGTCGAGCGTCTCAAACACAACCTCGGCAAGATCCACGAGCAGGATCAGGTCGAGTTCCGCCTGACGCGCTACGCCGCCGACGGCAAGACTGTATTACGGCCGCCGGAAATTCTGCGCCTGCCGGGGCACTCACTGCGCAAAGAAGGACTGGGCAAAGACGTCACCGATAAATTCCTCGGCGGTCTGCCCGGCGTTCAGAAGGAAGGCTGCGACGGCATGATTACTTCGGCGGTGTTCATCCTGCACCGCAAGCCGTCCTGCACGCGTACCGTCTGCCTGGAATTCTTCGGTGCGGATCTGACGCGCGCGGTCGGCGCCATCGTCGAGACCAAGCAGCACCTCGATGGCCGCAAGGACGTGCTGCTGTCCGGCCTGGAACATCTTGATGAGCGCTACGTGCGCGCCATCAACTACACCACCAAGGCGCCGCGCCGCGAGCGGCCCAAGATGGTGCTGCTGGCGGACATCAGCGGCGAGGACGAGTCGGCCGTGGCCGAGGCCGCTTCCGCAGTGGTGCGCTTGGCCAATGCCCGCGACGCCGAAGGTTTTATCGCCGTCAGTCCCGAAGCGCGGCGCGGTTTCTGGCAGGATCGTTCCCGCACCGCCGCCATCGCCGCGCATACCAACGCCTTCAAGATCAACGAAGACGTGGTGATTCCGCTGCCGCGCCTTGCTGAATACAGCGAGGGCATCGAGCGCATCAATATCGAGCAATCGACACACAACAAGCTGCGCATGATCGACGCGGCCATCGAATATCTGGCGGGTGACCTGCCGGAACTGCGCCAGACCGCCGATTACGAAGCCAGCAGCGAGAACGATGCCATCGTCCAGGCCAAGCAGGACGCGGCGCGCGCCCATCTCGACAAGGTCCGGCAGCGCTGGACGCGGGTACTGGCGCAGCTCGATGCGCCGGTGAATGCCACCGATGAACTGCTGGACGATGCGCAGCGTGCCAGGCTGCAGCCCGGCGACACCTGGTTCCGGCTCATGCAGCGCCGCGACCTGCGCATCTCCTACCGCCGCGAAGTCGAGCGGCCCCTGAAACAGATCTTCGACGGTGGCAGCTTCGAGCCGGTGCGCAAGCGCTTCGATGAGATCCACGCCGCGACCCGCACCAGCCGCCTGTTCGTCGCCACGCACATGCATGCCGGCGACGGCAACGTGCACACCAACATCCCGGTCAACTCCAACGACTACGAAATGATGCACGAGGCCGAGCGCATCGTGGATCGGGTCATGGCGCTGGCGGTGTCGCTGGACGGCGTTATCTCCGGCGAGCACGGCATCGGCCTGACCAAGTTCCGCTTTCTGGAGCCGGCCGCGATGGCGGTGTTCGCCAAGTACAAGTCCGAGGTCGATCCGCACGGTCACTTCAACCGCGGCAAGCTATTGGCCGGCAGCGGTCTGGAGCAGGCCTACACGCCCTCGCTGCGATTGGTGCAGCAGGAAGCCTTGATTCTGGAAGACAGCGCCTTAGGCGAGCTCAACGACGACATCCGCCATTGCCTGCGCTGCGGCAAGTGCAAACCGGTGTGCAACACCCACATCCCGCGTGCCAACCTGCTCTACTCGCCGCGCAACAAGATACTCGCCACCGGTCTGATCATCGAGGCCTTCCTCTACGAGGAACAAACCCGGCGCGGCATCTCGGTGCGCCACTTCGACGAGCTGAACGACGTCGCCGACCATTGCACCGTCTGCCACAAATGCCTGAATCCCTGCCCGGTGAACATCGACTTCGGCGATGTATCGATCCGTATGCGCGCCATTCTCAAGGCGCGCGGCCAGAAGAACACCAGCATCGGCACAAAAATGTCGATGGCCTTCCTCAACGTCACCGACCCGACCACGGTGAAGGTGATGCGCAAGACCCTCATCGAATGGGGCTATGCCGGTCAGCGTCTGGGCTATCGCCTGGCACGGCCGCTGCTGAAGCTCACCGAGCAGCGCCCGCCCGCCAATACCACGGGCAAGACCCCGATAGTGGCGCAGGTTGTGCACTTCGTGCGGCGGCCCATGCCGGCCGGATTGCCCTCGCAGACCGCGCGCGCAATGCTCGGCATCGAGGACAGCAAGACCATCCCGGTGCTGCGCGACCCCAAGAAGGTCACTGAGGATTCCGACGCCGTGTTCTATTTCCCCGGCTGTGGCTCGGAGCGTCTGTTCAGTCAGATCGAACTCGCCACCTTGGCGATGCTCTACGATGTCGGTGCCCAGACCGTGCTGCCGCCGGGTTATCTGTGCTGCGGCTACCCGCAGCACTCGGCCGGTGACACCGCGCGTGGCCAGCAGATGTCCACAGACAATCGGGTGCTGTTCCATCGCGTCGCCAATACGCTCAACTATCTCGACATCAAGACCGTGATCGTGTCCTGCGGCACCTGCATGGATCAGCTGCTCAAATACGAATTCGACAAGATCTTCCCCGGCTGCCGGCTGCTCGACATTCACGAATACCTGATGGAGAAGGGCGCTACTTTGAAGGCGGATGTGCTGCCGGTGCGTTACCTGTATCACGATCCCTGCCACACGCCGATGAAGACCCATAACCCGATCACGGTGGCCTCGAAACTGCTGAATCAGCCGGTGCTGCTCGCCGACCGCTGCTGCGGCGAAGCCGGCACCATGGCCATCAGTCGCCCGGATATCGCCACCCAGCTGCGCTTCCGCAAGAGCGAGGAACTACGCAAGGGCATCCGTCAGCTCACCGGTGCAGACAAGGCGCACGACGACAACGTCAAACTGCTCACCTCCTGCCCGGCGTGCCTGCAAGGTCTGTCGCGTTATGAGCAGGACACGGGTCTCAAGACCACCTACATCGTCAATGAACTGGCCGAACGCAGGCTGGGGAAGGACTGGCAGGTGAAATTCGTCGAAGCGGCGAAGCAGGGCGGGATCGAGCGGGTGTTGCTGTAGGGTGGGCAACTTGTTGCCCACCGTTCGGTCTCGATTGAATCCGCGTGGGCAGCATAGCTGCCCACCCTACAACTACTGAAAAAGAAAGGCCCCGGACCCTTCGCGCTACGCGCTCTTCCCTGCGGGAGAGGGCCAGGGTGAGGGGAATCAATACAGAGCCCGTAGGTCGGGTTAGCGCAGCGTAACCCGACGTTGTGTGCCACACCCTTGTTTGGGTTACGCCCTGCGGGCTAACCCAACCTACACATCTACACGATCTAAACGGTCAACGTCCGCACTCCATCCGCCCCGCCCAACAGCAGCACATCCGCCGGCCGCAGCGCGAACAGGCCATTGGTCACCACGCCGGGGATGTTGTTGAGTTCGGCTTCCAGCTTGGCGGGTTCCATGATCTTGAGGTTGTGCACGTCGAGGATGACGTTGCCGTTATCGGTGGTGAAACCCTCGCGCAGCACCGGCGTGCCGCCGAATTTGACGATCAGGCGTGCCACGTAGCTGCGCGCCATGGGGATCACCTCGATGGGCAGCGGGAAGGTGCCGAGCACATCCACCAGCTTGGAATCGTCGGCGATGCAGACGAACTTGCGGCTCGCCGCCGCCACGATCTTCTCGCGCGTCAACGCGCCGCCACCGCCCTTGATCAGGTGCAGATGGCGGGTGGCTTCGTCGGCGCCGTCCACGTACAGGCTGAGTTCGCCGGCCGAGTTCAGGTCCAGCACCTCTATGCCGTGGCCCTTGAGACGTGTGGCGCTGGCCACCGAACTCGCCACCGTGCCCTCGATCTTGTGCTTGATGCCGGCCAGTGCATCGATGAAATGGTTGGCGGTGGAGCCGGTGCCGACGCCGATTACTGTGCCGAACTCCACATAGTCGAGTGCAGCTTTCGCGACGCGTTTCTTCAGTTCTTCTTTTGACATGGTCTGCTCCGGGATTCTGCAATTGGCGGAATGATACCCGCGGTGGGGCGT
>JBGPWJ010000051.1:0-12362 GCA_041492115.1 Gammaproteobacteria bacterium | reverse complement strand
CACGGCTTCGATGGTGTGGAGCAACGCGGACTGCAAGCCCGTTACCCGTTCCAGATGTTCCCGCACTATGGTATCCATTGCGTTTCCTCCTCGGTGTCTTGCCTGGTTCACAGCCTATTCCAACTGAAAATTCTTTTCCCGGAACAAGCGCACACATTGCGCGACCACATCCGCGTCAAACAGCTTGCCCTGATTGTCGATCAGCCATTGCAGCGCCTGCTCGATACCGACCGGCGCCTGTTGCGGCCGGCCGGACACCATGCGATCGACCGTGTTGGCCACGTTCACGATGCGTGACTCGAGCAGAATCTCTGCGCCCTTGAGATGCGCCGGAAAACCCGAGCCGTCCAGGTTTTCGTGATGCTGACGCACGATCGCGGCAACCGGCCAGGGGAAATCGATATCCTGGAGCACCTCGTAACCCACTTCGGGGTGCGTCTCGTAAAGCCTGTTCTCGGCCGCCGTCAGCGCACCGCGCTTGCTCAGCAACTCGAACGGCAAACGAACCAGACCCAGATCATGAATGGTCGCGGCGAGCCGGATGCCTTCGATCCGATCTCCCGCCAGCCCCATCCGCATCGCGATGGCGACTGCAAGACGCATCACCCGTTGATGATGTTTTTTGATGAACGGGTCGCGCATCTCCACCAACCGCGCGATGGTATCGACCGTGCCGCGCAGACTGCGCTCCAGACTATCGCGGCTTTCGCGTAGTCTGTTTTCCATGGCCTGCTTGTAGAGCGCCATCTCGATATTGCTGTGCAGTTCGCGCGCCTGAAACGGTTTGAGGATGTAACCGAAGGGCTCGGTCAGCTTGGCGCGGGCGATGATTTCTTCATCCGCGAACGCCGTCAGATAAACAATCGGTATGGCCGCCTGCGCGCGTATCTGTCGCGCGGCCTCGATGCCGTCCATCTCGCCGCGCAAGCGGATGTCCATCAGCACCAGATCCGGGTGCTGCTCTCTGGCCTTGCGGATCGCCTCCTCGCCGGTGGCGGCCGTACCGACCACCGTGTAGCCCAGGTCTTGCAGGACCGCCTCGATGTCCATCGCCACGATCGCCTCGTCTTCCACCACCAATATGGCTGCCTTCTTCATGGCTGAACTCCTCTCATCGTCTCATCGCCCGCTCTTGTATATTTCACGGAACACTGCCCGGTATGCCGCGCCGGGTCAGCTTCCGAACCTGATTCGCCATTCCGTGCCGTGCGCCCTGTCCAGTTCGAGCTGTCCTTGCAGCTGCCGCTCGACCAGATTGCGTACCAGGCGCAGACCAAGCGTCTGCGCGCCGCGCCAGTCGAATTCCACCGGCATGCCGCTGCCGTCGTCACTAACCGCAAGCTCAATATCCCCGTCGTCCGCCGCATGCAGCGCGACGCGAATCTCACCGGCGCCGTCACCGGGAAAGGCATACTTGAGGGCGTTGGAGATCAGCTCATTGACGATCAGCCCGCACGGCGTCGCCGCGTCCAGACCCAGCCCTACCGGCTCGACATCAAGCACCAGCCGCACCTTGGCGCCGCCCCGCACGTGGGCGTGGAAGGTGCTGCGCGCCAGATCCTCGATGTAGGCCTTGGCGTCGACTTGGGCGAGATCGCGCGACTGATGCAGCTTCTCATGCACCAGCGCCATGACCTCGATGCGGCGCTGGCCATCGCGCAGCATCTGCACCACGGCCGGGTCCGCGATCCTGCTCGCTTCGAGATTCAACAGGCTGATGACCACCTGCATGTTGTTCTTGACGCGGTGATGGATCTCGCGCAGCAGCGCCTCCTTTTCCGCGAGCGAGGCCTGGATGATTGCATCATTGCGCTTGCGCTCAGTGATGTCGCGCGCCACCGCAATCAGATAGGTTTTGTCGAGCCGAACCAATCGGATAATGACTTCCACCGGAAATGTGGACCCGTCCTTGCGTTTGTGCACGCTCTCGAAGATAGCCAATCCGGATCTGGCCATTTCCTCATAGGCTCTCTGTAGCGATTCCGCGGTGATTGCCGGGTCGAAATCGGTAACATTCATTCCAAGGAGTTCTTCGCGACTGTAACCCAGTGCCAGACAGGCGGTCTCGTTGATGTCGAGGACGCGTTGCGTCTCCGGTTCGTAGACTTCCAGCGCATCCGGTGCATTGTCGACCAGTGTGCGAAACAGCCTCAGCTGCGCCTCGTTGCGCTTGCGTTCGGTGATATCGCGGAAGTACCACACCCGTCCATAGTATGTGCCGTCTGCCCCGAGCATGGGCGCGGAATAGCGATCCACGGTTCTCCCGTCCTCTATGCTGAGCTCGTCATGACTCTTCTCCTCACGGTGTTCATAGAGATACCTCACCCGTGCCAGAAAGGCAGTCGGATCGGCCTGCCTGCCGACCACATGCTGCAATACCGGCTCATCGTCACCCGCCGCGACAAGCTCCGCCGGAATGTTCCACAGTGCGATGAAGCGTTGGTTGTAATAGAGGATATTTGCCTGCGCGTCGACCACCAGGATGCCGTCAGGCGAGGTCTCCTGTTGGGTGGAGAGCACGATATTCTTGAATTCCCGTTCACGCCGCGACCGGATACGCTCGGTGATATCGCGCGCAACCGATATCGCATAGGGTCGATCGAGTTCAATCATTCGCACAGTGACCTCCACCGGAAAAGTGGACCCATCCTTGCGTCGGTGGATGCTTTCAAACACCGCAAGCTGCGACTCCTCCGCGGCACTCAGCGCCTTTTGATGTGCCGCAGAATCATAAGCGGGATCGAAATCCGGGACGCTCATGGTGAGCAGTTCCTCGCGGCTATAGCCCAGCATGAGGCAGGCGCGCTCATTGGCATCGAGCACCTTGAGTGTGACCGGATCGACGACGACAAACTCGTCCGGTGCATTGTCGACCAGCGTTCGAAACAGCCTGAGCTGCATCTCCACCCGCCTGCGTTCGGTGATGTCATGAAACATACCGACCAGGAACATCCGTTCTTCCAGCTTCATGGGCGAAGAGGATATGTCCGCGAAGAATACCGAGCCGTCTTTGCGCTGCACCGGCATATCTGTGGCAAGCTTGATCTCGCCACGCCGTTGGCGCTCAAACTGGCCAAGTACATACGGCAGCGCGTCGGCCGGGTGTATGTCTTCCACGCCGAGTGCAGTCATTTCTTCAGGCGTATAGCCCAGCATGGCGCAGATACCCGGGTTGGCCAGGGCGATGCGGTGTGTCTGCGCGTCCGCAACCACGATGCCGTCGGTGGCGGCATCGAGCACGGCCCGCAGCCTGAATTCCGAGGCCTCGAGCGCCAGCGTGATCTGTTTGCGCTCGGTAATGTCCGACGCGGTGCCGACGACCCGGATGACCTTGCCGCCTACTTTGACCGGCGCCGCGGAATATTCTATCCAGCGTATCTCGCCGTCCTTGCGGGTCACCGCATGCTCTTGCCCGTACACGCTGGCACCGCCCAGCATTGCCGCGAAATTCCCCATCAGGGTGGGATGCTGCTCCGGGCTGAACAACATGAGAAACGGCTGCTGCAACAGTTCTTCCCTGCTGTAACCCACGATCGCCGCGCCTTGTTCATTCATAAACTCAAAGCGGCCATCCGGAGCGATGGCGAAGATCACGCCCGCGGAAGTATTGGCGACACCGTCGAGAAAATCCCGCGCCGCGCTCAACTCCGTGGTCCGTTGCGCGACTTCCTCCTCCAGACGCAGTCGATGCTGCGCCAGTTCCGCATCGCGCGCTTCAATGGTCGCCAGCATCTCGTTGAAGCCGTCCACCAGCGTGCCGATTTCGTCCCGCGTCGTCTTCCGCACCCGCATCGTGTAATCGCGTCGCGCGGACACGATCGTCATGGCATCGGCAAGTTCGCGGATCGGATTGACGATCGCCCTTTGCAGCCGTGCGAACAGGATGATAGGAATCGAAAAGGACGCCAATGCCACCAGAATGATCGCCACATTGTCTCTGACGAGGCGCCGGTACAGCGTGCGCAGGTCGGCTTGCAGGTAGAAAATGCCGCACTCCTGATCGTTGCAGCGCATGCGCGTCGCCACCACGAGTCCAGAGACCGTAAAACGATATGCTTCCGGCAGCGGCAGTTGCTGCCGGGGGATGGCCGCACTACCGGCGCTGCGGTAGGCGGCGATCAATCGCCCCGCGGTGTCGTAGACAGCGGCATAGCCGATGTCGGGACGCGACTTCAGAGCGGAAAGCGTCTCTCCCACCGCCCGAGTATTGCCGGCAGACAACTCGTGCGCGGCGTCCATGCTGATCAGTTGCGCATCGTTCAGGAGTTCATCGGCGGCGTGTTCCCGGCCTTCGCGCCAGTGCAGGACGGTTTGCGCAACACTGATGCTGAGCACGGCAACCAGCATCGTGAACAAGCCGATCAGCATCAGCTTGCGCTTGATCGACGCATCGTGAAACGGTTTCCACCCGCCCAGCGCCGAGTTTTTCATCGGGGCTCATCAAAGGAAAACCGCTGCTCACGGAACAGGCGTATACAGGCGTCCACGGCGGCCTCGTCAAACAAAACGCCGCGATGTTTGCCGATTTCGGCGAGCGCCGCGCCGATGCCCAGGCCGGGGCGATACGGACGATACGAGGCCATGGCCTCGACCACGTCGGCGACCGCCAGAATTTTCGATTCCGTCAGCAGCTGTTCAGAGCGCAGACCGTTGGGATAACCCGACCCATCCAGGCGTTCGTGATGCTGCAAAATCATATCCGCGATCGGCCAGGGAAACTGCACGTCTTTGATGATGTCGTACCCCACCTGCGGATGCACCTTGATCAGTTCGAATTCGATGGTGCTCAGTTTGCCGGGTTTGCTCAACAGCTCCGACGGAATATGGATCTTGCCGAGATCGTGGATTCCGGCCGCCAGATGCAATCCGTGGATGCGTTCTTCCGCGAGCCCGAGCTCCCGGGCGATGGCGACACTAAGTTGCGCGACACGTTGCTGGTGGCCGGCCGTGTAGGGATCGCGCATCTCGACCGTGGCGGCGATCGCCTGGATGGATTCCTCGAGACTCCTGCGCAAGATCTCCTCATGATGCTGGTGTTGTTCGGCGATGTGGTCGCGCTCGGCGCGGGTACGCAGTGTGACGATGCCGAAGGCGAGGTCGTCGGCAAGCTCCTGCAGCAATGTGATCTCCTCGGCATCGAAGGCCTCCGGCTCCGAGGCATAGAGTGTGAGCGCTCCCAAAATGCCCGAGGCGTGCCGCAATGGCAGCGCGATGCAGGCCGCGTAGCCGCGTTCCAGTGCCGCGGCGCGCCAAGGCGCCATCAAGGGATTGGTCGTGGTGTTCTGATTGACATGCGCAACGCCTGCCCTGATGGCCGCACCCGTCGGCCCGCGGCCGAGCTCCGTGTCGGCCCAGGTGACCGGCGTCGTTCCGAGATAGCCCTCTTCATGCCCATGGCGCGCCATTGGGCGCACCGTCCTGCCTTCGTCCTGCTCCGCGAACCCCACCCAGGCCATACGATAACCGCCGCTCTCGACGATGATCCGGCAAACTTCGTTGAGTAGTGACGACTCATCGACAGCATGAACCAGCGACGTGTTCGACTCGCTCAACACCCGCAGTGCCCGGTTGACGCGCTGCAAGCTACGTTCCGCCTGCAGGCGTTGCCGGTTTATGAGCGCAAGGCCAAGCTTGTCGGCAAGTTGGCAGGCAAAACTGATTTCATCCTGCTCCCAATGATGGGGCTTGGCCACATGCTCGAAACAGAGCAAACCGAGATTCCTGCCCGAGACGTGGACTACTGCGTCTAGCATCGAGGTGATCCGCAATGGCTTCAGGTAAGTCTCAACGCAACCCGAGGTTCTGGTATCTGTCAGTGGATCATCGGCATTCATGTACCGTGAGCCTTTGAGAGCCTGGAATTCATGCCGGTATTCACTTTCGCGCATCACCATCCCGGCCGAATGCTGCGCCGGTGTCGCCTCGTAAAGATCGATGCAGCGCACTTCGGTTTCGTCGTCATTGAACAACCAGGCGCTGACGCGTTCGCAGCCGGTCGCTTTGGCGGTCAGTTCCGTGATCGCGCGCGCCACCTGTTCCACTTCGCCGGAGATCAGCGCCTCGGCGCCGGCAACCACGCCAACCACCTGCAGCTGGTCCTGCACGCGTTGGAGTGTTTCGCGCAGCGCCTGCTCGGCGGCCTTGCGCTGGCGGATGCCCATCTCTTCGCTCAAGGCCCGCTGCACGGCATGCCCGAGCCGCGCCAGGTTGTCCTTGAGGACATAGTCCCTCGCGCCCGCCTTGAGCAGATAGGTGACCACCTCATCCCCCAGCGTGCCGCTCACCATGACCACCGGTACTTCGGGGTGCTCGCGCCGCACGATGTCGAGCGCCGCGTGCCCATCAAAGTCCGGCAGCCGGTAATCCGCCAGGACGACATCCGGTTTGAATTCCGTCAGCGCGGCGATAAAAGCCTCGCGGGTGTCCACGCGCGTGGACACGAAGGCGATGCCGGCATTGCGTATCGCGTGCAGGGCCAACTCGGCATCCGTGGCAACATCCTCGAGCTGCAAAATACGCAGAACCTTGTTTTGAACATCCTGCTCCATGTTCGCCTCGCTTACGTCGTTTGCGGCGGCCGGTTGACGAGCAGCCAGTACATTCCCAGATCAGCCACCACTTTCGCGAACTCTTCGAACTCTACAGGTTTGCTGATGTAGCTGTTCACGCCGAGCTGGTAACTGTCCGTCACATCGCGGTCCGCCTTGGACGAGGTCAGCACCACCACGGGGATCTTCCGGGTCCTGTCATCGGACTTGAGCCGGCGCAGGACCTCCAGACCATCCACCTTCGGCAGACGCAGGTCCAGCAGGATCACTTTTGGCCCGTTCGCGATATCGCGTTCCGCATAGGCACCGGTGGTGAAAATGAAATCAAGCGCCTCGGCGCCGTCCTTCACCCACACCAGTTTGTTAGCGAGGTTGTGTTGTTTGAGAGACCGGATACAGAGTTCCGCATCGGTCGGATTGTCCTC
The DNA here is from genome assembly GCA_041492115.1 of Gammaproteobacteria bacterium. Lineage (GTDB taxonomy): Bacteria > Pseudomonadota > Gammaproteobacteria > JBBQDK01 > JBBQDK01 > JBBQDK01. Next base: position 5,389 of record JBGPWJ010000051.1, on the reverse strand, counting down.
TACCAAAAGAATCTCGACTTCTTTGGTTGTATCAACCATGATTTGCCTCCTTCGCTGGCAAGGCGAAATAGAATGTCGCACCCTCATTGAGCCTGCCTTCCGCCCATGCCCGGCCGCCATGCCGGGTGATGACGCGTCTGACGATGGCCAGGCCAATGCCTGTGCCCTCGAACACTTCAGGCCCGTGCAGGCGTTGAAAGACACCGAACAGTTTGTCTACATACTGCATGTCGAAGCCGACGCCGTTGTCTCTGACGAAGTAGACGTGTTCGCTTTCTCCCGCTGTCGCTGCAATCTCGATCGTGGCGACCTCCCTCGGGCGGGTGAACTTGATCGCGTTGGCAATGAGATTGACGAACACCTGGCGGTACATATTGCGGTCACCTCTGACCGGTGGCAGAACACCGATATCGACCTTAACGTTGCGTCCCTCCAGCGTCGGCCGAAGGTCTTCCAACACTTCGCGCGCGAGCGCCTCCATGTCGATATCGGTCAGCGCCAGTTCCAGACGCCCCATGCGTGCGAAGTGCAGGATATCGTCGATGAGGTGCGACATTTTGCTGGTGTTATCGCGCACGACATTCAACAGGCGCTTCCCTTCATCGTCCAGCTGGTCGCGATGATCCTCCAGCAGGATGCGCGAGAAACCATCGATTGCCCGCAACGGTGTGCGCAGATCGTGCGAGACGGAATACGAGAAGGCCTCGAGTTCCTTGACGGCCGCCTCCAATTGGGCCGTGCGATTGATGACCCGCTGTTCCAGTTCCGCATTCAGGCGGTGGATCTCTGCCTCGGCCCGCTTGCGCCCGGTGATGTCGCGCGCCGCCGCGAAGACCCCCAGAACATTGCCCTGCGCATCGCGGTAGACAGATGAGTTGTACAGCACATCGGTGAGGTGTCCGTCCTGGTGGCGGATCGTCAGCGGGTAGTCGGTGACGAAGCCCTGGTTGAAGACCTGCCGGTAGCCCTCGCGCGCCTGCTCTGGCTCGGTGAAGTAGTCAGAGAAGTCGGTTCCGACGAGCTGCTCGCGCGGTATACCTGTCACCTTGATAGCGGCCTCGTTGACGTCGGTGACCTTACCCTCGGCGCTGATTGTGACCAATGCATCAAGACTAACCTCGAGCAGGTTGCGGGCATAGCGCGAGGCAGTGTGCAGCTGCGCCTCGGCCTGCCTGCGCCGAGTCTCGATTGCTTCGAGCAGGCCCGCGTTCCATAGGATCAAGGCGCTGAGGCCGACAATGCTCGTCACCGCGAACAGCGCCACTCCAACAGCCCCCTTGAAGTAACCGGCCGTATAGCCATCCACGATCAGCCAAGCAATTATCAACGGGAACCCGATGACCACAGGCAGCAGAAGACGCGTAGTGCCGCCCACAGCGCCGTTGCTGGTCATGACACGTCTGAATGGATAATCGGGACGTGCACTCAGGATACCCAGGCCGAGCAATAGGAAGACCACCGCGGTGTGCAGCGCCATCGGCGTGTAGGCGAGCCGCACTTGTAAAAACCCCTGACGCTCATACGCGTACCCGAAAAGCATAACTCCCGCCACCAGGATGGGCACAATGGCGAGCGCCTGTATAACCCAGGCAAATTTGCTCTTGATCTGAATCAGCAGCGCCAGGGAAGCGCCAAGCACGGTAAAACAGATGGCGGTGTTGACTACCATCCTGCCCGGAATATCTCCCGGATAATTCATTACGTCCCTTACCAGCAATTGGTCTATGCCGAAGTTCTGTCCGCTCAGGTATTCACCAAGGGTAAGTACTCCAAGCAACAGTACAGCGCCCGCACAGACTTGCGAGATTCTCCGGTAGAGGAGACTTTGAGTTCCAGAAGCGGCACTCCACAGAGAAACGCCGGCCAGTATGAACCCCACGGCGGCATTCGCCTTCATGGGAGTAAACCCGGGCACGACACTTTTGAGCACGGCCACGTTGAACACCCAGCCGAGCAGCACAAGCACACCGACGGCAACCGCTATCCCGGCGGACGTTCGCGAACCGTGCTCAAACAACCAAGCCAGGTGGATTCGTGCAGGATTGTTCATGACACTTGAGTACGCCAAGTATAAATGTCCTTTTCACTTAGAGAGAGTATAGGAAAAATAGAGGCTCTTTTCTTTGAAAACCGCCGACCATTTTCTGGGTTCAAATGCCTGAGGGTCTGTTTGATGGCTGCTTGATCTGTTCGGCAACGGCTCCCTGCGTTGCCCTACCTCCTGCATCGAAGCAGTCGTCGGCAACCACTCCCTTTTGTAAGCATTTTCTTACGCAGCGCTGATCATCAGGGCACAGTCATCGGAATAATGTGGATCGTGAAATACTGTCGTGCCGCTAGACGCAAGCAATAACGAATAACGTTCGGAGTGAATTCGATGAAAGTGAATTGCGCTGCGCGGCCGGTTACAGCGGGTTCAAAGTGCTCAACTCTATGCCGGTCGCCAGCAATGTCTCGAAGTCGTCGGCGAGCATCGGGCGGCTGAAGTGATAGCCCTGCATGATGTCGCAGTGGTGGGAGTACAGATAAGTGAGCTGCTCTTCGGTCTCCACGCCTTCAGCAACGACCTTTATACCCAGCTTGTGCGCCATCTCGATCACGCTCGCCGCAATCGTCGCGTCATTCTCGTTTGTTGTGATGTTGGTGACGAAAGAGCGGTCGATCTTGACCTTATCGATGGGCAGCAACTGCAGATTCGCCAGCGACGAGTGCCCAGTGCCGAAATCATCGATGGTGATGGTGATTCCCATTGCCTTGAGGTCGCGCAGAATGGCGACGAACGCCTCGGTCTTGTTCAGGATCATGCTTTCCGTGAGTTCCAGTTCCAGATAACGCGCTTCCAGCCCTGTCTCTTCCAGTATCCTGGCGATCTTGTCGATGATGTCGCGGTTCTGAAGTTGGAGCGCCGACACATTGACCGCTACGCTAAAGGTCGGTAAGCCGGCGGCACGCCAGCTCATGACCTGCTTGCAAGCGGTGCGGATGACCCATTCGCCGAGGGTGACAATCAGGCCGGCTTCCTCGGACAGTGGAATAAAACTGTCCGGGCCGAGCAATCCCAGCTCCGGATGCTGCCAGCGCACCAGGGCCTCGACACCCACGACCTCGCCTGAATACCGGTCGATCTCGGGCTGATAGTGCAAGATGAATTCGGGCTGATAGTGCAGCAGAAAGTCAGTGGTGCTGATGGCCTTGCGCAAGGCGATATCCATGGCGAGTCGCTGCGTCGCCTCGGAGCGCATCCTGGCGGTATAAACTTCGAAGGTGTTTCTGCCGTGCGCTTTCGCCTGATACATGGCGCTATCGGCGTTCATGATCAGTTTCTCGATATCGTTGTCGTCGAGCGGATAGTAGGTGATGCCGATGCTGGCGGTGACGTAGATATCCTGAGTGCCGATATGAAGGGGCTGACTGAGCGCCTGCAGGATCTTGCAGGCAACGGCCTCAGCCTCTGTCACCACGCTGATATTTTCCAGTACGACCGTGAATTCGTCGCCGCCCAGCCGCGCCACGGTATCATCCTCGCGGATCAGCTTGGTCAGCCGTTTGGCGGTTTCCTGTAGCAGCAGATCGCCGATATGATGGCCGAGGGTGTCATTGATGTTCTTGAAGTGATCCAGATCGAGAAACATGATGGCCACCAACTTCTCGTTGCGTCTGGCGCGAGTCAAGGCACGACCGAGATGGTCGTGGAACAGGCGGCGGTTCGGTAATCCCGTCAAGGAATCGTAGTAGGCCAGCTGCGCCAAGCGCTTCTCGAGCATCACACGTTCGCTGATGTTCTGTATGACCACGGTGTAATAGGACACGTTCTCGTGCATGAAGGCACTGAGCGAGAACATCACGGGCAGTGTCTCGCCGTTCATTTTGCGGCCTTCCAGCGACAGTCCGGAGACCATGCGTGGCGAACCGTCCGGGTCGAAACACTGTGCCGCGCTGACGGCGGTCAGCAAGGTGGCAATCGGCATGCCCATAGTCTCGCCGTGCTGATAGCCGAACATCTTTTCCGCCGCGGCGTTGATCCTGAGGATCTTGGCCTGCTGGTCCAGTGTCATAATACCCTCCGAGGCGCCCTCCACCACTGCCCGGTAATGCACCTCGCGGTCCACGATATCGAGATTGCGCGCGACCAGCTCGGCCGTGCGACTTTGCACCAGTTCCTCCAGATGATCGCGTTCCCGCCTGAGCGTTTCGTCCATCTGCCGGAGTTCGGCAATATGCATGTTCAAGGGACGGAACAGAAACACATAAAGAATCGGCAGCAACAGAATGGTCAATGCGGCGGCGTCCAGGACAATATCCACATACCAAGGCAAGGGTGGCAACTCATGGAGCACGAGCATGATCAGCAGTTCTACAGCAAGAATCGCCAGCGCCACTATGCGGAGCAGCCGTGCCGGCGATCGGAAGACAGTCTCCTGAGAACCTGCCTCTGCCGGTGCGGGGTGTTGCGTTGAATCGTCAGGCGTCATGCGCTGTTCCTTTTCCATCCACGGTGCGTGGAACGCATCTGCGTTACTGGAGTATAGGAAATAAAAAGGCACTTTTCTCTGAAAACAACCGACCATCATGTGGGTTAAGATGCCCGTGATCGCACTCATCGCGGACTGCACCTTCCCGAGATTCAGTAAGAATCGTTAGAGAAACAGATAACCAGTCCTTCCTTACAGCCTGGACACAACCTCATGTCCGGTTTTACAAGAATGCTGCGCTATGTTCGTTAGCGCACGGAATCCGCTGACGCTTTTGCTTATTGTCTAAATCGTGCTGACGAAACATCGTGTCATGCCAAATTATTCAAGCCAGTACACAGTTCCCCCTCTTCACATGAAAGGTATCATCATGAAATATTCAACACTATTTGTAGCGTTCGTAACGGTGCTCGGTTTGAGCGCCTGCGATAAACCGACTGTGGTCAATGTTCCGGCAACGCCGGCTGCCGTGCCAGGCCCTGCCGGACCACAAGGCGCAACCGGCACGCAAGGCACGACGGGCAGCCAAGGCGACACCGGCAGCACGGGCTATGAGGGCGCCAAAGGCGACACGGGAAAAACCGGCGCGGCCGGCTCTGAGGGAGCCAAAGGCGATACCGGTACACCCGGCGGCGATACCATCGTGGTTGTTCCGGCGCCCGCCGAACAGAAATAGATCGGGGTATGAGTATAGGAAATATAAAGGCCCATTTTTCTGAGAACCACCGCCTATTGCTTGGGTTCAGATCCCCCCGCGATCATGCTCATCGCGGGCTACACGTACTCGGGTTTCAGTAACAATGCGGTAGTGATGCTGAGATCAGCAAACGGGCAGGCAAAGTTTCTGTTTATTAAGAACTATGAATGACGGCGGCGCTGACAGTACTCGATTGTAGTGTAACGAACGGATGCGTAAT
>JBGPWJ010000213.1:0-4687 GCA_041492115.1 Gammaproteobacteria bacterium | reverse complement strand
GTATCGACCTCACCCTAGCCCTGCAGTTACTGCAATCCGGACCGACCGGCATCCTCCTGGTGAACGGGCGGGGCCGGATCCGCTGGGTGAATGACATCCTGCTCAGCTGGCTGGGCGTTGCCGGCGAAGACCTGATCGGCAAAGATTCACACACCTTGTCGCACCCGGAACTCCAGCAGATCTTCCAGTGCGTGGCGCGCCTGCACCTGCAACCGCGCCATGCGCCTGAGCGCTGGCTGAGCTGTCATCAGATCACTCTTGATGGTCGCCCCAATCATTCCCTGGCGGCTCATTACTTTCTCGACGACACGCCGCAGGAACACCTCAGCCACCAGCTGCGCGAGCAGAGCCTCAACGACGCACTCACGGGCCTGCCCAACCGGCGCGCCCTGATGCTGTCTCTGGAACCGCAGGTGTCGCGCTGCCGGCGTTACCAACGCCTGTTGTCCGTGGTGCTCATGGGCGTCGACAGTGACGGCAGCCGCGATAACAACCTGCAACGCCTGGCCGTCAGCCGCCTGCTCAAGGATCAACTGCGCTGGGCCGATCTGATCGGCTGCGGTGAAGAGGGCGAGTTCATCATGATCCTGCCGGAGACCGGCGAGGAGGATGCACTGAAACTGGTGCGAAAACTGTCCGCGCAGGTCGCGCAACTGCCCAACGCTGACGGCACCCCGATCAGCGCCTCCTTTGGTGTCACCGCCTGGCGCAAGAACGACGACGCCAATGCCCTGCTGCGCCGCGCCAATCTGGCCCTCGCCGAGACCCGCGGCGCCAGTTGAGAGTCCCGTTCAGTTCTGCATCGGGCCTGTAGATTTCGCCACCGCGGTCGCTACCAAGCGCGATGAGCGTAATCAATTTAAGCACGGGCACAGCCCCTGACGGCCTCAACCTCAGCGCGATCAAACGCCGTTTCCTGGCGCTGAATCGCGAACGTCTACTGCGCGTTCAGGACACCCTACGGGCGCGCCAGCGCGCCTTCATGGAACTGCTGCCGCTGCTGTTCCACGTCAATCACCCGCTGCTGCCCGGCTACGAGTCCAAGAAGACCATCGCCGGCGTCTCCGATTACACCCCGACCCAGGCCAGCCTGGACACCGCGACCCGCCTGTTCAAGGGTTTCGATCATCGCCGCCGCGCACTGCGTCAGCACAGCGTGCTGGCCATCTACCTGATGGGCAGCAGCGGCACCGTCGCCTACTCCGAGAGCAGCGACTTCGACATCTGGATCTGCCACCGCCCGGATCTGGGTGATACACAATGCGACGCGCTGCGCCGCAAGGCCGATGCGATCAGCGCCTGGGCCGCCAGCATGGAACTGGAAGCGCACTTCTTTATCATGGACGTGGAAGCCTTCCGCCGCGGCGAACATGAGGCGCTATCGCACGAAAGCAGCGGCAGCACTCAGCATCATCTGCTACTCGAAGAGTTCTACCGCACCGGCCTGCTGGTGGCCGGCCGTTACCCGCTCTGGTGGCTGGTGCCGCCCGCGCATGAGCAGGACTACGATACCTATGCGCACCGCCTGACGCATCAGCGTTTCATCAAGGACAACGAGTGTCTGGACTTCGGCGGCCTGGGCAGCGTGCCGGCCGGCGAATTCTTCGGTGCGGCGCTCTGGCAGCTCTACAAGGCCGTCGGCTCACCCTACAAATCGGTGCTGAAGATCCTGCTCATGGAGGCCTACGCCAACGAATACCCGCACGTCGACCTGCTGGCGAGCCGCTACAAAAAGGCCATCTATGCCGGCACCACCGACCTCGACCACCTCGATCCCTACCTGCTGATGTGCACCAAGGTGGAGGAGTATCTGAAAGGGCGCGAAGAACACGAGCGCCTGGAACTGGCGCGGCGCTGTTTCTATTTCAAGGTCAACGAGCGCCTCAGCATCGCCGACGACCCGCGCCGTCCGAACCGCAAGCGCGAGCTACTGCGCTGCCTGGCCGCGGAGTGGCAGTGGGATCACTCGCACCTGCTGATGCTCGACTCGCGTCCGACCTGGAAGATCCACCGCGTCCTCGAAGAACGCAAGTCGCTGGTCGATGAGCTGACGCGCAGTTACCGCATGCTCTCGGAATTCGCGCGCCTGCACGCCCACGACGCGCCCATCGACCAGGGCGATCTCAACATGCTAGGCCGCAAGCTGTACGCCGCCTTCGAGCGCAAGGCCGGCAAGATCGACATCGTCAATCCCGGCATCTCCACCAATCTGGTGGAATCGCAGCTGTCCTTCCATCAGACCGGTAACGGCGAACAGGAAGGCTGGCTGCTGTACCGCGGTGAAGTCAACGAGACCCAGACGCGCCGCGAGACACCCATCAAGCGCGCTCGCAACCTGATCGAGCTGCTCACCTGGTGCCACTTCAACAAACTCCTCGACCAGCTCACGGTGCTGGCCTTGTATTCACCCAACAGCACGCTCAATCCCTGGGAAGTGCGCGCCGTCAGCGAATGCCTGCAACAACTCTATCCCGACGCCAAGCTGCCCGACACCGGCATGGACGCCCTGCAGCGGCCGCCGCGCATCCACAGCGCCGCGCTGTTCATCAACTTCGGCATCGATCCACTCTCCAAGCACACTCGCCAGGGCAAGCAGCTCACCAGCAACCGTACCGATGCGTTGCGCTACGGCGGCCAGTGGGAAAACCTGGCGATCAGTTTCGATCAGATCGTGGTCAGCAGCTGGCAGGAAATTCTCACCCTGCGCTACACGGGTGATTCCGCACTGCTCGACTGCCTGTGCGAATATCTGGCCTGGGCGCCGCTGTCAGCGAAACTGGACCTGCCGCCGATCAAGGCCTACAGCTACTCCTCGACGCGCGGCGCGGCCATCGCCCACCGCATTGAAGGACTGTTCCAGGATGTCGCCGGCTGCTACGGCACGGCGCGCCGTCACCGGCTGAGCGCGCGCTATGTGCTGCATGTCGAACACAGTTACTATGTCCTGCAACCGGAAAACGATGTGCCGCGCTACCAGCGCTTCGATTCCTACGCCGCACTGCTGCGCCACCTCGGCAGCGCGCAGTCCGAACACAGCCCGGTCTTCATCGACCGGCAGACGCTCACCAACACCCCGCTGCCGCAGATCTATGAGGCCAACAAGGCCGGCGTCGTGCAGTTGTTCTACTGGGTGAACGGCAAGGAGGTCGATATTTATGTCATCGACGAAAAAGGTTCACTGTTCCACCAGAACCTGCCGCTGTACGACACCCCGGCCCTGCTCAATCAGTTCCGGCGCTTTCTGGAGTCGGCACTGCGCCGGCGCGACGTGCGTTACAGCCATGGCGCGGATGCCACGCTCAGCAATCCCATCGAGTTCTACCAGGTGCAGGCCATGGATGGCGGCCGCTGGCGCGTTGATCAGCGGCCGTTGGACCCGTTCCGGCAGCAGCGCGGCTTCTTCGATATTCAGGTGATCGGCGACATGAGCCAGGAAGGCACGGCGCAGCTGACCATGTACTGCGCCGACCGCGAATTTTCCACGCAGGAATTCGGCGAGCACCTGTTCCCGGAAGTCGCCCGCTACATCCTGGAGCGGCGCGCCAGCGGCGAATTATATCCCATCTACATCACCGACATCGACATCTCCCGTACCACACTCGGCACCGAGGCGGTCAGCGGCCTGCAGACCGTGCACTTCCTCAATTACAAGAAGCGCATCGAGAAGCGGCTCAACGACGCACTCACCGCCCTGTAAACTCCCACTGCGATAGCATGAACCTGCTGGACGCTGCGCTGTCCAAGTCGGGCAACGCCGCGAATGACAGCATCATTGCCGCGTCTATCCGGTCATCAAGGTATACTTAACCTGTCCCTGAAAATTTCCACAGCGTCGGTGTTCCGGACAGCGTCAGTGTTCCAGGTATTTGATACTGTCAAACAGCGCATCACAGCGGGAGAATGAACATGCAGAAATTCGTAGCCACCGTGCTCAGCAGCGTCTTGGTCGTCATCCTGAGCGGCTGCGCCACCAGCCCCACCAATGAACAGGGCGGTCAGGTCATCGGCGGCGTGCTTGGCGGCGTGCTCGGCTCGCAAGTCGGCAAGGGCAGCGGCCGCACCGCCGCGATCATCGCCGGCACCGTGGCCGGCGCCCTGATCGGCGGCTCCATCGGCCGCACCATGGACGAGTCCGACCGCGTGAAGGCGCAGAACGCCTTCGAGTACAACCGCAGCAATGAACCGAGCAGCTGGCGCAACCCCGACACGGGCAACGCCTATACCGTCACACCGACCCGCACCTACACCAGTCAAAGCAGCAATCAGTCGTGCCGCGAATACACCACGGATGCCGTGATCGGCGGTCGCCACGAAACCGTGGTCGGCAACGCCTGCCGCCAGCCGGATGGGACGTGGAAAGCGGTCAACTAAAGATGCTCTGAATTACCGTCACAGCATTCAGCGCTCCGGTAGGTGGGCGGGTCTCAGACCCGCCCTTGCAACTCAATCAGTCACTCTGCGCCAAGCACGACGACAGCCAGGCCCCGATGGCCCACAGCTCCGGCAGACACACCGAGTGCGCCATCGGGTATTCCTGCCAACTCACCGCATAGCCCAGCGCCGTCAGCGTAACGCGAGTGCGTTGCGCCAGTGGCAGCGGCACCACGGTATCGTCGCGGCCATGACCGATGAAAACCGCTACGTGGGCATTGGCGCTGTGCGCCTCGGCGGTCAGTGTCTCGGCGAG
>JBGPWJ010000172.1:0-5873 GCA_041492115.1 Gammaproteobacteria bacterium | reverse complement strand
GCGATTGCGGGCAGCGCCTGAGCGACGGCATGTCCGGTGCCAAGTTGTTCGGCTTGCAGAACCCAATTAACCTGAAGGTGGGCAAGGGCCGTGCGCACGCCCTCGCCGCCATGCCCATAGACGACATGAATGTCCTGCGCGTCGAGATTCTGCGCCGTGGCGACGACATGTTCGAGCAAGGGCTGGCCCGCCAGCGGATGCAGGACCTTGGGCAGGTCGGACCGCATGCGCGTGCCCTGTCCCGCCGCCAGTATGACAATGCTCAATGGCATAGAAGTGGTTGTGCCGTTAGGGCCGCCGCCGGCCGTGTTTTTTTATCATAGCATGCGCCGCCGTCAGGCCGGACATGCCGTGTCAGGCGGGCGGCTCAGTGCAGCGGCATGCTGCCGGGCGGCGGCGCGCCGTTGACGATCTCGTCCGGGGTGGCGTCGCGGACTGCGATCACATTGACAGTGAACACCAGGGTCTTGCCGGCGAACGGGTGATTGCCATCGACGGTCAGCTTGCCATCCTCGATGCGCGATACGGTGAATTTACGCGACTCCCCGTTCTCGCTTTCGAATTCCACTTCGGCACCGACATAGCGGTACCCCGGAGGCACATTCTCGATGTCGTCGGTGAAGGTGAGGTCGGGGTCGTGCGGACCGAAGCCCTGTTCCGGCGTCAGGGTGACATCGACCGTGTCGCCGACACGCCGGCCTTCCAGTGCCCGCTCGATCGGAATGAACAGGCCGGCGTTGGAGCCATGCACATAACTCATCGGCAGGTCGCTGCGTTCGAGCAGGTTGCCGTCCTGGTCATTGATGACGTAGGTAAAGGAAACGAACTTGTGTTTGACGATGGCTTGATCGTTCATGTCATGAACTTGTGTAGGTTGGGTGAACGAAGTGAATCCCAACACGGTGCGGGTTGATGTTGGGTTTCGCTGTGCTCACCCCAACCTACTTCAGTCTCTTACGCAGGCTCTGCAGCGTGCGCAATTGCGCAATGGCCTCGGCGAGTTCCGCCTGGGCCTTGGCGTAGTCGAAATCGTCCTTGCGATCGGACAGCGCCTGTTCGGCGCGTTGCTTGGCTTCCAGCGCCTTGGCTTCGTCGATATCCTTGGCGCGCAGCGCGGTGTCCGCGAGCACGGTCACGATATGCGGCTGTATTTCAAGCATGCCGCCTGACACGTAGAAGAACTGCTCATCGTCGCCGTTCTTGATGCGCACCTCGCCCGCCTTCAGGCGCGTGAGCAGCGGCGCATGCCGCGGCGCGATACCGACCTCGCCCATCTCGGCGGGAGCGAACACCATCTCCGCGGGACCGGAGAAGATCTCCGCTTCAGCGCTGACGATGTCGACGTGTAGTGTCATAGCCATTTATCAAGTCCTGAATACTGCTTTCTTTAAAGCGTCTTCGCCTTTTCCACCGCTTCCTCGATGGTGCCGACCATGTAGAAGGCCTGCTCCGGCAGGCTGTCGTATTCGCCATCGACGATGCCCTTGAAGGCGCGGATGGTGTCTTTCAGGCTGACGTATTTACCGGGGCTGCCGGTGAATACTTCAGCGACGAAGAACGGCTGCGACAGGAAGCGCTGCACTTTACGCGCGCGGGACACGACCAGCTTGTCCTCGTCGGACAACTCGTCCATGCCGAGAATCGCGATGATGTCGCGCAGTTCCTTGTAACGCTGCAAGGTGGACTGCACGGCGCGCGCGGTGTCGTAGTGTTCCTGGCCGACGATCAACGGATCGAGCTGACGGCTGGTGGAATCGAGCGGGTCCACGGCCGGGTAAATACCGAGCTCGGCAACTTGGCGCGACAGCACCAGCGTGGCGTCCAAGTGCGCGAAGGTGGTGGCCGGTGACGGATCGGTCAAGTCGTCGGCGGGCACGTACACGGCCTGAAACGATGTAATCGAACCGGTCTTGGTGGAGGTGATGCGCTCTTGCAGCACGCCCATTTCCTCGGCCAGCGTCGGCTGGTAACCCACCGCCGACGGCATGCGACCGAGCAGCGCGGACACTTCGGTGCCGGCCAGCGTGTAGCGGTAGATATTGTCGATGAACAGCAGCACGTCGGCGCCGTCGTCGCGGAAGTGTTCGGCCATGGTCAGGCCGGTAAGCGCCACGCGCAGGCGGTTGCCCGGCGGCTCGTTCATCTGGCCGTACACCAGCGCCACCTTGTCGATAACGCCGCCTTCCTTCATTTCATGATAGAAGTCGTTGCCTTCGCGGGTACGCTCGCCGACGCCGGCGAACACCGAGAAGCCGGAGTGCTCGACGGCGATGTTGCGGATCAGCTCCATCAGCGTCACGGTTTTTCCTACGCCGGCGCCACCGAACAGACCGACCTTGCCGCCCTTGGCGATCGGCATGATCAAGTCGATAACCTTGATGCCGGTTTCAAGGATCTCAACGGACGCGGCCTGATCGGCGAAGGCCGGCGCCTTGCGATGAATCGGCATATGCTTCTCGGCGCCGACCGGACCCTTGTCGTCCACCGGTTCACCCAGCACGTTCATGATGCGGCCGAGTGTCTGCTTGCCGACCGGCACCGAGATCGCCGCGCCGGTGTTTTTGGCCACCGCGCCGCGTTTCAGACCGTCGGTGGTTCCCATGGAGATGGTGCGCACCACGCCATCGCCGAGCTGCGCCTGGACTTCCAGGGTCAGATTGGACTCGTCGATGCGCAGGGCGTCATAGATCCTGGGGACGCTGTCACGCGGGAATTCCACGTCCACAACGGCGCCGATGACTTGAACTACATTTCCGGAACTCATGTCCTGGTCCTCTTTAAAATTTCAATGTCTCGCGTAGAAGCGGTGCGTTGCACCGCTTCTGCAAATTAGCTATACCGCCGCCGCGCCGCTCACAATCTCAGAGATCTCGCGCGTAATCGCCGCCTGACGGGCCTTGTTGTAGGCCAGCGCCAATTCATCGATGAGATTGCCGGCGTTGTCGGAGGCGGACTTCATGGCCACCATGCGCGCCGCCTGTTCGGAGGCGATGTTCTCGACCAGGCCCTGATACACCAGCGATTCGACATAGCGCATCAGCAAGCCATCCAGCACCTCTTTCGCATCCGGCTCGTAGATGTAATCCCAGTGATGCTGGAGCTGCTCTTCGCCACTCGGTGCAATCGGCAGCAGCTGGTCGACATGCGGCTTCTGCGACATGGTGTTGATGAAATCGTTGTACACGACAAACAGGCGATCGATACGTCCGGCATCGTATGAATCCAGCATCACCTTCACGGTACCGATGATGTCGGTAATGTGCGGCGTATCGCCGAGGTGCGTGGCGCGCGCCACGACATTGCCGCCGAGGCGTTTGAAGAACATGCCGGCCTTGCCGCCGATGGTGCAGATATCCATCTCGACGTTCTGTTCGCGCCACTGCTTCATAGCGACGATCAGATTCTTGAACAGGTTGACGTTCAGGCCACCGCACAGCCCGCGGTCGGAGGAGATGACAATGAAGCCGACGCGTTTTACCGGCCGCTCGATCAGATACGTGTGCTTGTATTCCGGATGCGCATGCGCCAGATGGTCAATGACATTGCGCATCTTCGCCGCATAGGGACGCGTGGCGCGCATGCGCTCCTGCGCCCGGCGCATCTTGCTCGCCGCGACCATTTCCATGGCACGGGTGATCTTCTGAGTATTTTTGATACTCTTGATCTTGGTGCGGATTTCTTTAGCGCCAGCCATTGGTCATCTGCTCTCGAATAATCTCTACAGCACCCATCAGTACGCGTGCTTGGTCTTGAACTCTTCCACCGCCTTCTTCAGGCCGGCCTCGATCTCGTCGTTGAAGTCGCCGCTGACATTGATCTTGTCGAGCAGCGGCTGGTGGCTGCTGCGCATAAAGCCATGCAGTGCGGCTTCAAAATCGACGATCTTGTTGATGGCGACATCGTCCATGTAGCCGTTGTTGACGGCGTACAGCGATACGGCCATCTCGGCCACAGACAGCGGCGAGTACTGCTTCTGCTTCATCAGTTCGGTGACGCGCTGGCCCAGCTCCAACTGCTTGCGGGTAGCCTCGTCTAGATCGGAGGCGAACTGCGCGAAGGCCGCCAGTTCGCGGTACTGCGCGAGGGCCAGACGCACGCCGCCGCCGAGCTTCTTGATGATCTTGGTCTGCGCCGCGCCACCCACGCGCGACACGGACAGACCGGCGTTGATGGCCGGACGGATGCCGGAGTTGAACAGATCGGACTCGAGGAAGATCTGGCCATCGGTGATGGAAATTACGTTGGTCGGCACGAAGGCGGACACGTCGCCGGCCTGCGTCTCGATGATCGGCAGCGCGGTCAGCGAACCGGTCTTGCCTTTGACGCGACCGTTGGTGAATTTCTCCACGTACTCGACGTTGACGCGCGCGGCGCGTTCCAGCAGGCGTGAATGCAGATAGAACACGTCGCCCGGATATGCTTCGCGGCCCGGCGGGCGGCGCAGCAGCAGCGACACCTGGCGATAAGCCCAGGCCTGTTTGGTCAGATCGTCATAGATGATCAGCGCGTCTTCGCCGTTGTCGCGGAAGTACTCGCCCATGGTGCAGCCGGAGTACGGCGCGATGAACTGCATGGCGGCCGATTCCGCCGCGGCGGCGGCGACAATGATAGTGTGAGCCATGGCACCGTGCTCTTCGAGCTTGCGCACCACGGCGGCGATCGAGGAGTTCTTCTGGCCGATCGCCACGTAGATGCACTTGATGCCGGTGCCCTTCTGATTGATGATCGCGTCGATGGCGACGGCGGTCTTGCCGGTCTGGCGGTCACCGATGATCAGTTCGCGCTGACCGCGGCCGACCGGCACCATGGCGTCGATGGCCTTCAGACCGGTCTGCACCGGCTGGTTCACCGACTGGCGGGTGATCACGCCCGGTGCGACTTTTTCGATAGGCGAGCTACCGGCGGCTTGGATCGGACCCTTGCCGTCGATCGGATTACCGAGCGAGTCAACGACGCGGCCGAGCAGACCTTCGCCCACCGGCACTTCCAGAATACGGCCGGTGCACTTCACGGGGTCGCCTTCGCGGATGTGCTTGTAGTCACCCAGGATCACCGCGCCGACCGAGTCGCGCTCCAGGTTCAGCGCCATGCCGAAGGTGTTGCCGGGGAATTCGATCATTTCACCCTGCATGACATCGGCCAAGCCGTGCACGCGGGCGATACCGTCAGTGAGACTGACCACGGTGCCTTCGGTACGCGCTTCGGCGACAGCGGAAAAGTCCTTGATGCGGGCCTTGATCAGCTCGCTGATTTCGGAAGGATTGAGTTGCATGACTCGGTGTTCCTCTTAATACGTAATCTTTCGGGTAGCCGCGTCGTGCGGCTACAAACAAAAATCAGTGATTCAGTGCGACCGCCAATTTGGCCAGCTTGCCGCGCGCCGAACCGTCGATCACCAGATCGCCGGCGCGGATGATGGCGCCGCCGAGCAGGCTCGCGTCGGTGCTGACGGACAGCGTCACTTCGCGATTCAAACGTGCTTTGAGTGCGGCGGTGATCTGCGCGCGCTGCGCATCGCTGACCGGCTGCGCAGAAATCATTTCGGCTTCGAGCACGCCCTCGGCCTCGGCGCGCATGACCTGGAACAGCGCGGCGATTTCGGTCAGCACATCCAACCGGCGATTGTCCGCCAGCAGGCGGATGAAGTTCTTGCCTTGGGCAGTGAGGCGTTCTCCGCAGACGCCAATGAACAACTCGGCGAGCTGACTGCGTGCAATGCGCGGGCTGTTGAGCAGCGCGGCCAACTGCGCATCATGCGCCACCGCGGCGGCAAGATTCAGCATCTCCGCCCACGCCGACAAGGCGTTATCAGCGCGTGCCAGTTCGAAGGCGGCCTGCGCGTAGGGTCGTGCGATTGTGGTTGTCTCTGCCAT
>JBGPWJ010000128.1:0-7381 GCA_041492115.1 Gammaproteobacteria bacterium | reverse complement strand
GATGCCAAGTCCGAACGCGATCCTACCGATGTCTGGAAAGGCACCTATCACGAAGACGGCGCGTTTCTCTACAACGAGTGGGATCACGAGCGTCAGCATTACCGCAAGAACTGGTGCGTGCTGCGCGAACTCGATGTGCATCCGCAAGCACCGGAGTTCGTGGCACATACGCTGAGCAAATATAGTGGTCTGGTCAAAGTGCTGCGCCGCACCTTCGAGGCACTGCGCGGTGAGGACAAGTTGCTCAAAAAGCAACCGTACGGCGATGATGTCGATATCGATGCACTGGTCGAGGCCTATGCCGACAACGCCAGCGGTCTGGAGATGAGCGAGCGTCTGTTCACCAAACTGCATAAACTGGAGCGCAACATCGCGGTGATGTTCATGGTCGATATGAGCGGTTCGACCAAGGGCTGGATCAACGAAGCCGAGCGTGAGGCGTTGGTGCTGCTGGCAGAATCATTGGAAACGCTCGGCGACCGTTATGCCATCTACGGCTTCTCCGGCATGACCCGCAAGCGTTGCGAGTTGTATCGCATCAAGCGCTTCGATGAGCCCTACACTGACATGGTGCGCGCGCGCATCAGCGGCATCACACCGCAGGACTACACACGCATGGGCGTGACCATTCGCCATCTCAGCAAACTGCTCAATGGCGTTGATGCGCGCACCAAACTGCTCATCACCTTGTCCGACGGTAAGCCGGACGATTACGACGGTTATCGCGGTACCTACGGTATTGAAGACACCCGAAAGGCGCTGATCGAAGCCAAGCGCGACGGCATACACCCATTCTGCATCACCATCGACACCGAGGCGCGCGAGTATCTTCCGCATATGTACGGCGCGGTGAACTACGTGCTGGTGGACGATGTGCGCAAGCTGCCGCTCAAGGTGTCGGATATCTATCGGCGCCTGACCAGTTGACCGCGGCGCACCCGCTGGCCACCGTTACGATACAGAGGTTCTAACTGTTAGCCGCGTACTTGAGCTTGGCGGCACGCGCCAGTTCGGCCTCTTCCTTCGTGTAACCCTTGCCGGACCAGAGCATCGAGTAAGCGATCTCTTCATTGCCGTTCTCGCACAGTTCCAACACCTCTTTGAACAAAGGCTGGAAAGTCGGACTGCGGTGCGATTGCTCATGCTCCGCCATTGAGCGCCAGAAGGTCACGATCAACGCCTCCTTGCCCTTGAGCGGACTGGTCACGGCCTGTCCGATAGTGCTGCCCTCGTTGGAGACATCGCCGGTATTCAGCGCCACGAAGCCGCCGACAAACCCGGTGTCGGAGTGGTAGGTCTTGACGTTCTCACACAGCACGGCGACACGCTCCTGCAGGTCATCGACTGTATAGCCGGCCTTGAGCAGTACGCGGTTTAGAGTAATGACGCCATCGCTGGGGAAGTCGGGGATCAAGCTGGCCATGGTGTGTTCTCCTCATGTCAGTAATATTAGCTTCTGCTAATATATAAAGACCTAGCAATTTAGTCAAGATATAATTTGATGGGCGCATAAACTAGCCTTGCTCGCGCAACAAACCGCCCACCACTGGCAGTGGCGGGGTGACCGGCGCTCGAAGTGTCTACTGAATCAGGATGAACAAAGCGCCATCGCCACGCTGCAGATTGAGCAGCAGGCTCCGGGCACTTTGCGAGGCAAGGTGCTGCAAACCCTGCACATCGGTCACAGGCTCACGGTTGACCGAGGTGATGACATCCCCCGCCCGCAGCCCGGCCCGCCAGGCCGGACCCTCGGGCTGCACCTTCACCACCTGCACGCCTTCGACGTGGCCGTACAAGGGCGAGCCTTCTTCGATGTTGCCATAGAGCGCGCCGGCCAGCCGCGGATGCAAGTGTTTGCCATCGAGTAAGGTCATTTCGGGCTCGGCGATGGTCGCGGTCATGACCTTGGTCTTGCCCCCGCGCAACACTGCCATCTTGACCTGCCCACCGACGCGCATCAGCCCGATGATATTGCGCACGTCGGAGGAGTTGCGCGCCGGCTTGTCATTCACGGCGATGATCACGTCGCCCGCCTTCAGGCCGGCCTTCTCGGCCGGTGAACCGCTGGCGACCTGAGCCACCACCGTGCCTTGCGTGGCCTGGATGCCAAAGGCCTTGGCCAGCTCCGGGGTCAGATCCTGGGCGGTTACACCGAGGCGACCACGGTGTACTTCACCATGCGCCACCAACTGATCCATGATCTCGCGCGCCATATTGATGGGAATCGCGAAGCCGATGCCGATATTGCCACCGCTGGGCGCCAGGATGGCGGTGTTGATGCCGGCCAGTTCGCCACGCAGATTCACCAATGCACCGCCGGAGTTGCCGGGATTGATGGAGGCATCAGTCTGGATGAAATCCTCATAACCTTCGATGCCCAGCCCGGAGCGTCCCAAGGCACTGACGATGCCGGAGGTGACCGTCTGGCCCAGGCCAAAGGGGTTGCCGATCGCGACCACGAAGTCGCCGACACGCAATTGACTGGAATCGGCCAGCGGCAGTGCGGTGAGATTTTCCGCGGCAATCTTCAGCACGGCGATATCGGATTCGGGATCGGTACCGATCAGTTTCGCGTTGAGATGCCGGCCATCGCGCAGCGTCACCGTGATCTCGTCGGCCTTGTCGATCACGTGATTATTGGTTAGCACATAACCACGCTGTGCATCAACGATCACGCCCGAACCCAGACTTTGCGTCTGACGCTCACGCGGCTGTTCGGGAATATTGAAGAAGCGGCGGAAGAAAGGATCGCTAAGCAAGGGGTTTTGCTGCACAGCCACGTGTCCGCGCGTGGCGATGTTGAGAACCGCTGGCGTGGCCCTGTCGAGCATCGGTGCGAGCGTGGGCAGCGCCTGGCCTTCGACAGCAACCGGCAAGCCCGCGCCGGCCGGCACCGCAACCAGGGTACACCACGCGGCAACAAAGCCATTGGCAAGCCATACCAGGATCTTTTTCATGTCTTCAACCTTTGCAGCTGCTTGTTATTGACGGCCAGTACCTATCGATTGTACTTGAATCGACCTGTTCACTCCTGCTGATTCGGCAGTAACCGGCGTGGGCTTAGTGGTGGCTGACCGGAAATAGTTCAGCGGTAATTTCCAATGGCTCAGCGCACGCCATCGGGTGCGTTACTAAAATGCTGCAGGGAAAAACGCGATGGTCTTTATTTCAGGTCTAAGAACACCGGGTGGGCTTGGCTGTTGCGCCCACCCGGACTTTTTTACCTTCCGCGTCACGGTTGATGCGATCAACCTGCCACAGCAATTTTCCGCGGCTGCACCTTTTCGTGCTTGGGGATCACGATCTCCAGCACACCGTTGGTGCACTTGGCGCTGATCCTGTCGGCGTCCGCGGTATCCGGCAGACTGAAGCGCCGATAGAAGCTGCCGCGCGCGCGTTCCACACGCTTGTAACCGTCCTTTTCCTCGCTGCTTTCGAAGCTGCGCACGCCACGCAGCGTCAGCAGGCCGTTCTCCATGTGCACGTCGATATCCTTGGGTTCGACACCCGGAATATCGGCGGCGATCAGGAAACGGTCGTCCTCTTCTTTGATGTCCACTGCCGGCACCCAGTCACTGGTGACGACATTATCTTCCTGTGTCCTGGTCAGGCGCGGATCGATCAGGCGCGACATCTCGTTCTGCAGTTGATTCATCAGGGTCCAGGGCTCGTATCTCATCATGCTCATGTTCAATCTCCTCTGCTATGGCATCTTGGTATGGCATGCCGCCATGTCGATTAGATTGTGCCGTGGTGTGAATTTTCAAGTCCACGCAGCACACTGTCGAGACCGCGCTTAATTGCCTCGGTGCGAATGTGACAGCAGGTAAATGCCCTATTTTGAAACACAACATATAGTGTTTTGCGGTACTCATCGGCAGGCGCCAATCTATGTTCATGATACTTCAATATAAATTTATAAGTTATTGTAAGTAATAACTAAATATTAACAATCATTTTCGTGCGGCGCGCTTGACAGGCTTTAGAGCTTGGGCATAACCTACGCTCGCTCACACAAGATATTGTGTTGTAGTGAATCAGCCTCTACCACACTCTGATGCTGCGGCAGGACGCCCTCCCGGTAGGGGCGCGCCAGGTGGTCAGGGCGTCGGACCAAAACAGCAAAGAGGAGCCCCGCAAATCATGAAACCCGCACATTTGAAGGCCGTGCAAAGCTCTGTATCCGAGATTCCCTTTCAACCGGCGTCTCTCGATATCTGGGATAAAAAATATCGCTTGAAGAGCAAGGATGGCACCGTCCTTGATGAGACTATCGACGTCACCTATAAGCGCATTGCGCGCGCCCTGTCCGAGGTCGAGGACAACGAGGAAAAACGCAATTACTGGTGCGAACAGTTTCTCTGGGCGCTGCGCCACGGCGCCATTCCCGCCGGCCGCATCACCTCCAATGCCGGCGCCCTGCAACACAAACCCGCGACCTCGACTATCAACTGCACCGTTTCCGGCGCGGTCGAGGATTCGATGAATGACATCCTGGAAAAGGTTCATGAAGCGGGCCTGACACTCAAGGCCGGCTGCGGCATCGGTTATGAATTTTCCACGCTGCGCCCACGCGGCGCCTACGTATCCGGCGCCGGCGCCCACACCTCCGGGCCACTGTCGTTCATGGACATCTACGACAAGATGTGTTTCACCGTAATGTCGGCGGGCGGTCGCCGCGGCGCGCAAATGGCGACCTTCGACGTCGGTCATCCCGATGTGCTGGATTTCATCAAAGCCAAGCGCGAAGCCGGCCGGCTGCGCCAGTTCAATCTGTCACTGCTGATCACCAAAGAGTTCATGGAAGCGGTGAAGACCGACGGCAATTGGAAGCTGGCCTTCCCGGTTACCGCCAAAGAAGCTGATCTTGACGGCCTCGATCTGCACGACACCGAAAATCTGGTATGGCGCGACTGGCCGGTGAAGAGAGGCTATCTGGTCAACGAGGCCCGGCAGGTCGCCTGCAAGGTCTACAAGACCATCCGCGCGCGGCGTCTGTGGGACGTGATGATGTCCTCGACGTACGACTATGCCGAGCCCGGTTTCATCCTCATAGACAAGGTCAATGAGATGAACAACAACTGGTTCTGCGAAAACATCCGCGCCACCAATCCCTGCGGCGAGCAGCCGCTGCCGCCGTACGGTTCCTGCCTGCTCGGCTCGATCAATCTCACCAAGTTCGTGCTGGCTCCTTTCACTGAAGAGGCATGCTTCGACTGGGAGTCGTTCCGCAAGACCGTGGCGATCTTCACGCGCATGCTCGACAACGTGGTTGAGATCAACGGTCTGCCGCTCGCCAAGCAGCGCGACGAAATCCTGCGCAAGCGCCGTCACGGCATGGGTTATCTGGGCCTCGGTTCGACACTCACGCTGCTACGCATGAAATACGGCGACCCAGAGTCTCTGGCCTTCACCGAGCAGGTCACGCGCGAGATGGCTCTGGTCGGTTGGCAGACTGGCCTGGAACTCGGCCAGGAAAAAGGCCCGGCGCCTATCATGGAAGAAGACTTTACGGTCACCGCCGAGCTGCTACGCAAGCGACCGGAGATGGCGCAGGATGGCTGGCGCATCGGCGATACCGTCAAGGGCAAGGTGCTACATGCGCGTTACAGCCATTACATGCAGCGCATCGCCGCCGTCGCCCCGGAACTGGTGGCGGCGCTGACCGAACACGGCGCGCGCTTCACACATCACACCTCGATTGCACCGACCGGCACCATCTCACTGTCGCTGGCCAACAACGCCAGCAACGGTATCGAGCCGTCGTTCGCGCATTATTATTTCCGCAACGTGATCCGTGAAGGCAAGAAAAGCAAGGAGAAGGTCGACGTCTACTCCTTCGAATTGCTGGCCTACCGCGAACTGGTCAACCAGAGTGCCATCCCCGGTTCCGAGCAGGAAGACGAGAAGCTGCCCGACTATTTCATCACCGCCGAGGACATCTCGCCCAAGCAGCACGTCGATGTGCAAGCCGCCGCGCAGAAATGGATCGACTCCAGCATCTCCAAGACCGCCAACGTCCCGACCGATTACCCCTACGAGGACTTCAAAGGCATTTACCTCTATGCCTACGAACAGGGTCTGAAGGGCTGCACCACCTTCCGCTTCAACCCGGAGGCCTTCCAGGGCGTGCTGGTGAAGGAGAGCGATCTGGAAAACACTACTTACCGCTTTACGCTGGAAGATGGCAGCGTAGTGGAACTCAAGGGCAACGAAGAGATCGAATACGACGGCGAGATTCACAACGCCGCCAATCTGTATGATGCCTTGAAAGAAGGCTATTACGGTAAATTCTGAGGTGATTATCCGCCGCCAAGCGACACTGAAGTGATCGAGCTTTCCATGGCGGCTTGAATGAACAGTAAATTGGAGATGACACATGGCAATCAAGATTGAAAAGAAGATCGTCGGCTACCAGGTAGCACCCAAGGAAGACGAGGCCAAGGCGCCGTTGCCGGCCCCTGCCGAAGCGGCCGCGCAAGCGCTGGCACCGGACGAGGACAACGATGCAGCGCCAGTGGCCGGCAGCACGTCCAAAGTCATTCAGATGCACGAGAAGCTGGAGCGGCCCGACATGCTGCTCGGCTCGACCTACAAGATCAAGACACCACTGTCCGAGCACGCGCTGTACGTCACCATCAACGACGTGATCCTCAACCGCGGCACCAAGCACGAGCTGCGCCGCCCCTTCGAGATTTTCATCAACTCAAAGAACATGGATCACTTCCAGTGGATCGTGGCACTGACGCGGATCATCTCCGCCGTGTTTCGCAAAGGCGGCGACGTCACCTTCCTGGTTGAGGAAATGCGTTCAGTGTTCGACCCGCGCGGCGGCTATTTCAAGAAGGGCGGGAAATACATGCCCTCGTTGGTCGCCGAGATCGGCGACGCCATCGAGTGCCACCTGCGCATGATCGGTCTGCTCAAGGACGACAACCTGGATGAACACCAGAAAAAACTCATCGAGGAAAAGCGCGCCCAATATGAAGCCACCATCGTGGCGGCGGAAAAATCCGAGACCAGCGACTTTCCCGACGGCGCGCATCTGTGCAAGCGCTGCCAGACCAAGGCAGTGATCATGATGGACGGCTGCATGACCTGCCTGAACTGCGGCGATTCCAAATGCGGTTGAAGGGTATGCCCCTCACGAACACGTTTTGATTGTTGTGGGCTAGAGCATAAGCTGCAAATTGGAGGGCAAAAGCTGCAAATCTGGAGGGCATAAGTTGCAAATAGGCCAGTCCAAGTGTCGTTGTGCTGGTCACAACGCGATTATTTACGTAACGCCACAGAGGGGGACTTCTGTGGCGTTTCTTTTTGCGGCTTACAACTTTGCAAACCCAGCGCAGCATCTGAACCCAGAAAATAGTCGGTGGTTCTC